>JAWUYS010000138.1:0-8043 GCA_034110685.1 Neptunomonas sp. | reverse complement strand
ATATAAAAAACGGATGATTTATTCATCCGTTTTTTTTGCAGGTAAAGCGGCTAGGTTTTTGTAAATAAAGGGATAAACGTTTACGCCATTCTGCTGAGGTCGTTGCGTAGCTCTTGGATTTTAGCAGCCATTACTTGTTCCATTTTATTCAGCTCTTCCATCAAAACTGCGCGGCGGTCGCTGTTACTGTGCTTTTTTGAGAGCGTATTTAGTTCTGTAATGGCGGCCATCAGAACAGGGTCGCTTCCTCCGTTATGTTTGCTTTTCTCTTGTGCTTGAGCATCGGCAGCAACCACCTTATTACACTCAAAGTAGAAAGAGCTACTTTCAGGCAGAGCTGAAGTCTCAGAGTTTTTAAAGTAGATTTTCAGAACTTCCTGATCATCTTTTTGGCTGAGTTTGTAGTGGCTGATAGCGTGGGGATCGTTGAGTCCCATTGTTTTAAGCGTGCTGTATTCAGACATAGCTTTACCTGTTTATTCTTATATAAGTTCTTGTAATTCGTAAGCGCCAGTAGGCTATCCTCAAGCATAAAGATCATGCAAGGAAGCAGTAGGGCCAGTTTGAGAGGTCTGATATGTCCAGATATGCTCATCTAAGAACGATATAAATGCTCTGGTCCTAAAAAACAAAAAATTCTGGCACTAATTAAGCGCGTTACAGGGACTTATAGTTAAAGCATAATGATAAAAATCGAGCAGGAGATAGAGAATGGCGACTAAAACCCAGGTACAGATCGAACTACAACCAGAAACACTTGATCTGTTTGATCGTTATCACAAATATACTGGCACATCGCCTGAGTTTTATATTACTGAGCTAGTTGAGAAAACCTTGCCTACGGTAAAGGCGATGGTTGATGCAATGGATGAAGCCAGCGAAAACCCAGATGCGGGCATCGATGTAATGGAGCTGTTCGCACGTAATATGGCCTCTGCTGCTCTGGAACAGAAAAATGCAGCTAAGGAAGCCCCCCTTACTGTTTAGTAGCGTTCTGTTCAGTGGTGTAATGCCACGGCACACACACAGCGCGTCAGCTTTTAAAGCAGACGCGCTACATATATGTAGAGAATTTCTTTAGAGCATTAACAGCGCTATTTACCTTCTTCAAGTATTCCATCTTTGCCTCCTTTGCTATTACTATGAGTTCTCGTTGAGTAATTAAAGGGATTTCATGTCTTACCCAATCGATAACAAGTTAGTGGTCGCAGTATCATCTAGTGCCTTATTTGATCTTCGTGAATCTAATTCAATTTTTGAAGAGCATGGCCCTAAAGCATATAAGCAGTTTCAGGAAGATAATCTTGATAAGCTTTTGGACAAAGGTGTCGTCTTTCCTTTTATAAAGCGATTTTTAAACATCAATAGCCACTTTCCCGAACAAGAGCCCGTTGAGGTTGTATTGCTTTCGCGCAACTCAGCAGCAACAGGTAAGCGTGTTTTTCGCTCGATCCAAGCTTATGGGTTGGATATTACACGTGCAGCATTTGTTGAAGGAGAATCTCCTTTTGAATATGTGCCAGCCTTTAATGCTTCTTTGTTTCTTTCTGCTAATGAGAAAGATGTACACAACGCTATCGGTGCAGGTTTTCCTGCAGGTGTAGTGTTGCCGGGTAAATCTGTAAATGATGAAGGTAGTGATGAGCTTCGGATTGCCTTCGATTTTGATGGGGTTATCGCTGATGATGAAGCTGAAGTTGTCTTTAAGAAAGGCGGTCTTTCGGTTTTTCAGGCTTATGAAGTGATGAATTCTCATATCCCACATAAGCCGGGTTTATTGGCAGATCTGTTTAGAAAGTTGTCTTTCCTGCAGCAATTAGAAGATGAAGAGATAGAGAAAAATCGCCATTACAAACGCTTAATAAGAACGGCGATTGTTACGGCCCGTAATGCACCATCGCATGAGCGTGTTATCACAACACTTGAGTCTTGGGGGGTAAGTGCTAACGAAACTTTTTTCCTTGGAGGTATGTCGAAAGACCGCATTTTGTCGCGCTTTAAACCGCACATGTTTTTTGATGATCAGCGCACTCATCTTGAATCTGGCACGGGGGATATCCCTATGGTACATATTCCGTTTGGGGTAGCGAACGTTCAAGCGCCTGAATAGTCATAACAAATGTATATCTGGATTATCAAAAGCAGAGATTTCCGTTATAGCACTAGACGCTTTTACTTAAATGCTTTGATTCGATCGGCGGTCATGGGGTGAGTTGACAGGTATTGGCGCCATTGCGAATCATCATCCGTTTGGTCTTCACTTTTAGAGTCTTTGCGATGGCTATCTTCAAGCCTAATCATTAAGTCTGCAAAGCGATGGGTGGGGATGTTACGAGTGCGTAGAAACTCCAATGCATAGTTATCAGCCTCGGTTTCATAACCACGTGAGTAGGCCAGTTCAGCAAATAGTACGGGCAAGCCTAGTACTACTTCAGAAGTGCCCGACACGTCTCCGGTAATCATAGCCAGCAAGAAAATATACAACGAATTTTGTACTAGGCGGCGCATGCTATGGCGATATTTAACGTGCGCTATTTCGTGGCCTAAAATGGCTAGCAGTTCGTCATCATGAGCGGCGAGGGCTACGATACTATCGGTAAAAATAATATGGCCATTAGGCAGCGCGAAAGCGTTGGCGCCCATCTTTTCACTGCTACGAAAATCCACTTGGATACGCAAATTCTGATGGCTCGAAATGGCTTCGGCAAAGTGCTCGCGTAACTGCTGTTGCCGTTCGACACTGAGCTGGCTTGGCTTTAGCCAGTATTGCTCCAGAAAGGATAATGTCTCGTCTGAGGTTTGGTCCAGCAACTCTGCCGGTAATGCATTGGTGACTGCCTGGGATGCAGCGGGTATCCCGTACTGAGCAGTGCCCCATACTACGGCAATAACCAGTAGCAATGTGAGAGCGACAAATTTGAAATTTGATTCTAGCCGATGCACTAGGCCAGCAAAAAAACCTGGTCGAAAATCCTTGATCCACTGGTCTATGCAATCATTATCTAAAGTTTCTACTGACTGTCCATCAGAAAAACTCAGGTAACGAGGGCTATTCGCTAAGCGAGAGGAAAGGTTAATGAGTTGTTGGTCACTGCTGTGAATTAAGACATCGCTTTGCTGGTTGAAAATGCTTAACCGGCCATCTTGGGAAAGCTCCAAGCGGACTTCCATCTTATTAGAGCCTTCGCCATCGTACCATTGGCCGGTAAACTGCAGCATTTGTGTTGTACTCCTTGCTGTTATTGGTTAAATACCAAATTCCATATCAAAGACATCACCCATCTCTTCGCCGAAGGCTGAAACATTCGCTGTTTCTCCTGCAACAAAGCCATTGAGATCTGTCTCGGCAATGAGTTCTAAGTGCCCAGCTTTGTAAGTGGCGGTACGTACCATGGCCCAAGGATGATAAAAACCCAGCGTCAGCAATGTGAAGAGGGTATTAATACACAGCAGCTTTAAGTAGGAAGCATCGGCCCAAGTGCTGCTAAAGCTAAAATCGCGATTACGTAGAGTACTGTTCTCAAAAATAAGATTGTTAGAGCGAACGGAGATAAATACAAACAGGTAAAGGTAGGACACCAACCAGAAGATACCAGCCATTGCGGGCATTCGCAGACTAAGAACCCAGCCGATTACCCCAGCAAGTATTATTATGCCTGCTGCACGAGCAAAGATCATATAGAACGCTTTTGTGCAGGGGTTTAACTTGAATCGGGCAGTGCCATAACAGCTATTATTAATAATAAACTCGCTTTGCTTGTACATCGCCAGTGGCATTAATAGACCTACTGTTAAAATACCAGCGACTGGCCAGAGAATAAAAACCTGAACAGCGGGCCAAATCTTACCGTCAAAATCAAAGCGAACATTGCGCCACGCTGTCATTCGACGGCTAAATCGTAACGAGCGGATGGCAATCCATGGCAAGGCGATTAACAGTAGTAATGACATCGCCAGCCCTGCTATAGGAGATAAGTTTGACACCAATGAATAGAGTACAAAAAGTGCCACCGCGATAAGACGGCCTTTTAAGATAGTCATCGGTTTAGCAAGGTAGGCGAAGCGGCTATCGGCGAGCTCGGTATTACCGTGAAAATACTGGGCATTACGTACTTTTGCCCAGGCACTGTAAATACCCAGTGTTAAAACCGTCAGCAGTATATTTACAATCCAAATACGGAAGTATTCTGAGCCATTACCGTGGAAGAAAAAAGGCTCATAGGAAGGCTGTGATAATCTTGTTGATGTTGTTTTTTTTACAGCATGATGACCACTCGAGTCTTTAGTAGTCTCATTTTCGGCCTTAATGGCTGGGCTATTGCTTTCATTGTTTTCTTGTTTTGTGGAGGGCTCTAGTTGAAGCCCAGCAGTATTTGGTTCATCGTTTATAGGGAGTAGGTGCGCAGCAGCTCCGATACGTTCCAGAGCGGCAATGAATTGATGGGCAGGAGCTTGGGCAATATTCTTTTTGATGACCACATTGCCTTTACTAAACATTTGTTCGGTTTTTGTCTCTGCCAGAGAAAATAACTTAGCAAATTCCTCTTTAACTTGGTCAAGCTCAAACCCTTCTAGAGCAGACCCACTGATAACAACGTTATAACGACTTTCTGACATATCAATTCTTCCCTGATATTGATCTTTTACATGATATTTCTGTTCGATGATCCTAGTTTAAAAACCAGTAAAAGCAAGTTCCTAGGGCTCATTTTCGACAAGAACGTGCTTAATGGCTGTCGAAAATACTGATGTAGTTTATAGCGCATGATTATTCATAAAATTTCGTACTATCTCCTATTTTAAGTTTCGTTTAATGCGGTGGCGATAAGCTATCTCCAGCATTTAGAAATGAGGCTTAGAGGTGATATATGAATAACATTGAAAAATTACAGGTTGTAAAGGTATGGGATCCGTTTGTTCGGATATTTCACTGGTCATTGGTTCTGTTCTTTGTTGCAGCGTATTTGTCGGAAGATGACTTTGAAATGATTCATATTTATGCCGGATATGCAGTCTCGATTCTGGTGGTTTTTCGTTTGTTGTGGGGCTTTATTGGTCCGAAATATGCGTGCTTTAGTAACTTTGTTAAAAGCCCGTCCGATACGATCAGCTATTTGAAGAGTTTGTTAATAGGTAGTCCAAAACACTATGTTGGCCATAATCCTGCTGGCGGAATGATGGTTGTTGCCTTGTTGGTGTTCTTGGCGATAACGGGCTTTTCAGGGGTGGTCTTGTTAGGTATTGAGGACGGTGGCCCTTTGGCAGGAAGCTTTGTCGCAAACTTTAATGAGGATTGGGTTGAAGAGTTGCATGAGTTTTTTGCTAATACATCGGTGTTGTTAGTTGTCTTACATGTTGCAGGAGTTATGGCCAGTAGCATGCTACACCGGGAAAACTTGATACGTTCCATGTTCACCGGTGTGAAAATGCGTAAAGAAGAAAATGAAAAGGGGCATGGCTAATATGAAGATGCAAAAAGTAAGTGTCATCACTTTGTTAGTTGCTATGCCGATGCTGGTATCCATAAGCGCCTAGGCGGATGTGATTTCTGACCGGTTGGAGCAGTACCGTGCCGAGGGTGCGGGTGATTTTGTGGCGAACCAAGGAGGGGTATGTGGTTTGCAGATCACCAAGGCCGCAGTTGTACGCAATGTCATGGTGAGATACTGACAGTGACAGGCAAGCATATAAAAACAGGTAAGTTAATTGAACCGATGGCTCCTTCGATAAATTCTGAGCGATTAACGAATGCTAAAACTATTGAAAAATGGTTTCTCAGAAACTGCAAGTGGACACTTTGTCGAGAGTGCACTCCTCAGGAAAAAGGCAATATTCTGATTTGGTTAAAAACGCAGTAAAAGGAGTAGGAAAATGATTAATGATAAGATAACTAGTGTACTTAATTGCTCCCGTTGGCTTATTGCTACGAGTTTTATTATGACAGCCTGGTGGGTAGGACTGATAGGGGTTAGTAATGCTTCGGAAAGTACCCCACTGAAGTTAACAAATAACAGTCAGTCATTATCCTCTCAAGTCAGCATTTATCGTACAGAGTGCGAGGCTTGCCATCTGGCTTATCCCGCGAAACTATTACCGGCTAACAGTTGGTCAATAATTATGACGCAGTTAGATGAACACTTTGGTGAGAATGCAGAGCTGGATACAGACATGGCGGCTGATATTACTAAGTATTTGATGAGCAATGCCGGTGCTGAAGGGCGGGGTATGCTTAAACGCATTACAGACCCTGCGCCATTGCGTATTACTGATTTGCCTTCTTTTGTGCGCAAGCATGATGAAGTTCCTGATAGGCTGGTAACAGGTAATCCTGATGTAGGTAGCTTCAGTAATTGCAATGTGTGTCATGAGGGTGCCGTTAAGGGAGACTTTGATGAAGATAGGATTAATATTCCTGGTTATGGCCGTTGGGACGATTAGCACGTCAGTGTGGGCTGATCGTAATATTAAACCAGAAGCAGTACGTGCGTGGGTTGATAGCGGCAAGATACTCTCTTTTGAGGAAATTTTTCAGTTAAATAAAAACTATCTCTCTGGAAAAATTCTAGATCTCGAAGTTGAGTATGAAGATGACTTAATAGTGTATGAAATCGAGCAACTCAAAGAGAGTGGTGAGGTTACAGAAGTTTATATTGATGCTGTTACTGGGCGATTTTTGAAAGAAGAAGCTGACGACTGAAAAAGTTGAAGGGTGAGGAAGCTGAAAATTGAGAGTCCTGCTGATTGAAGATGATACGGATCTTGTTAATAGTCTTAAACCGCGCTTACATCGGGAAGGCTATGTTGTTGAAATAGCTAATAACGGCATTGAT
Source organism: Neptunomonas sp. (assembly GCA_034110685.1). Classification (GTDB taxonomy): domain Bacteria; phylum Pseudomonadota; class Gammaproteobacteria; order Pseudomonadales; family Balneatricaceae; genus Neptunomonas. The sequence continues at coordinate 1,213 of JAWUYS010000138.1, read as the reverse complement.
GGTCAGTTTCTGGGAGAGGAAGAGAGCTTCGATGCCATTGTTCTAGATTTGGGATTACCACAGCGCTCGGGTTTGGATGTTTTAGCAAATTGGCGCCAACAAGGAGTGGCTGTTCCGGTGCTGATCTTAACCGCCAGAGATGCGTGGCATGAGCGGGTTGATGGCTTAAAAGCGGGAGCTGATGACTACCTAGGAAAACCCTTTCATACTGACGAATTACTAGCGCGTTTAGAAGCACTGATTAGGCGTTCGCACGGCAAAGCCGATAATGAACTTGTATTCCACGGTGTCCGTTTATTGCTCTGTGAGCAGCAAGCTGTAAAAGAAAACGGGGAAGTTATCGTGCTTACCGGTATTGAGTTTCGCTTGTTGCGGTATTTGATGATGCATCCCAATAAAGTGCACTCTAAAAGCGTGCTCAGTGAACATGTCTATGAAGAGGAGCAAATTAAAGACAGTAATGTGATTGAGGTGTATATCAATCGTTTGCGTCATTATTTTGGGAAAGCTTTTATAGAAAATCGACGTGGCCAGGGGTATCGGCTGGGAAGCGGAACGGAAAATAAATAATGTCTATTCGTGCGCAATTAAGCCGCAGTCTGTTTTTAGCTCTCTGTTTTACCATGGGCGGGTTGTTGTTGATTATCCATTGGGGAGTGGGCCAATTAACGCATGCGTATATTCAGTCGCGCTTACAGCATGATGCAGAGTCAATTATTTCTGCTTTGGAGATAGACCCGCAAGATCAGCAGTGGAAACTCAATTCAGATAGGTTGGGTAGGGTTTATGAGCGTGCTTTTTCTGGGCACTACTTTGTCATCAAAGGTGAAAACCTAGCGATCAGAAGCCGCTCATTGTGGGATTATCCGCTTGATGTGGTTGATATGGAAAAGGGCCAGGTGAGCAGTGTGCTGATGCCGGGAGCGAATGATGAGCACTGGTTGGTCTGGAGCCAGGGCTTCAGTAAAAAATCGAGCACTTTTACCATCAAGATAGCCGAAGATATCGCACCCATTGAGGCGCTCACTTGGCGATATAGCCTATGGGCGGTGGGTGTTGTGTTATGTGGTGCTATTTTATTATTGCTATTGCAGCAACTGATTATCAAAAAGAATTTCCGATATCTGGACTCAGTCAGGGCGAAGATTCAATCATTGCGTTACTCAGAAGAGAAAGTAGATCTAAGTGAAGTGCCAGATGAACTGGTGCCCTT
>JAWUYS010000137.1:0-10473 GCA_034110685.1 Neptunomonas sp. | reverse complement strand
TGCTTAATAATAAACGCAAGCGCCTCTGCATCTAAACGAGTATTTAATGCATTTAGAACAGCACCGGCCATTGGAACACCAAAGTGCGCTTCAAATAGCTCAGGAATGTTTGGCGCCATAAAAGCAACAGTATCGCCTTTATTGATTCCGTTTTTTGTCAGTGCGCTGGCAAGCTTAAGTGTGCGCTTATAAGTTTGCGACCACGTGCGGCGCGTATCTTGATGCACAACTGCCACGTGATTTGGATACACACTGGCAGAGCGCTGAATAAAAGACAAAGGACTTAATGCAGAATAATTAGCTTCATTCTTATCAAGACCCATAATATAAGGATTGTGATTATTGTGTGACATTATATTCCCTTTACTCACTATGAGTTATAAACACCTAAAGGTTTAGCGCTATACCAATGCATTAAAAACGCCTGAAAATAAGCAAAAACCCCTACTTCAGCGTAATGATACGCAATTTCCCTTATTACACAACCTAGCCTAAAGTCATACTATATTCAGGATAATACGCAGCATATACGAGCCAAGAGACAAATATGCACGAAAGCATCGCAGATGACCTTAGAAAATATCGCGAAGAAGCTGATAGGTATCGCCTACTTGCAGAACAATCAACTGATATGATTTCACGGCATTCCGCCACATCGGAATGGGTGTATATCGACGTAAACCCTGCAGTGGAAAGGGTTTTAGGGTATACCGTCGACGAAATCATCGGTTTAAATGGTTATGACCTTTTCCATCCTGACGATGCTGACAACTTATTAAAAAGAGCTAAAACTGTCCATTATCGACGCGGTATGTATACCAATACTTATCGGTACCGACATAAAGACGGGCATTACATTTGGTTAGAAACCACCAGCAGAACGATAAGAGATGATGAAGGAGTTCCCGTAGAGATCATCTGTGTCTCACGTGATGTTACCGAACGTGAGATGGCACAAAAAGCTATTCGTCGTCTTGCTCGTGTTGTTGAGGCATCAAGTGACTTGATCATGTTTTGCAATCACGAGTCGATGCAACTGACCTACTTGAATGAATCAGCCTATCGTACCTTAGGCAGCGAAAAAGAAAATCTGGTGGTTTTTTATCTTGATCAGATTTTTGAAGATAGTATTTTCAAAACGCTAGTGCAGGATGCGCTAAACCATGCCGCACAACATGGAACTTGGTATGGAAGCGTACCCATTAAAATGCCTGAAAACCATAATAGAATTGCGGAAATTCGAGAAGTGATTGCTCATCGCAATCACACAGAGAATATGCAGGTTGAATACTATTCAATTATTGGCCGTGATATCACACTTAAACACAGGGCAGAAGAAAACGCTAAACGACAACAATTAGAAATGGCTCATATGTCTCGCTTACTGTCTGTTGGCGAAATGGCAACAGGGCTCGCGCATGAGATCAATCAACCATTGGCGGCTATTTTAAATTACTGCCGTGGTAGCTTAAGACGTCTTGAAGAAGGCTCTCCTGAGTCTAATCTTCCACAGATTGCACACTCAATGCAGCTGATCACTAAACAAGCCAAACGTGCTGCAGAAATTGTTAAACGCATGCGTAGCTTTGTAAAACGAACCGACTTCCAACGAGTTGAGTTCTTTATTAATGATTCTTGCGTTGATGTTATTGGTTTTCTTAATCAAGAAGCGACCGACCATAATATTACCTTTAATTTTGAGCTAGACCCCTGCGATCCCCAGCTACTAGCTGACAAGATCCAGATTGAACAGGTATTATTAAACTTAGTACGTAACGCTATTGAAGCTTATAGCGAATGTAAAAAAACGTACCGGCCCGTTATTATTACGACAAGGCTTGCAAGCGGATATATTTGCATCTCGGTTCAGGATGAAGGAAACGGGATTTCAGCAGAAGGACTCGATACACTTTTTGAGCCTTTCATTACTTCTAAATCAACGGGTTTAGGAATGGGCTTAGCAATTTCACAAACGATAATTGAAACCCATGGCGGACAGCTATGGGCTGAGAGCGATGGCAAGAACGGCACTCAATTTCATTTTAAAGTTCCGGTAAGGACAAGTTAATGACACAAAGAGCAAGTGGTACTGTATTTATTGTCGATGATGATAATGATTTCAGAGATTCAATGAAGTGGTTACTTGAATCAGATAACTTTCATGTTATAGGGTTTGATTCTGCTCAAGACTTTTTGAATCGCTACAACGGTGATATGGGTTGTATGCTGCTTGATGTACGCATGCCTGAAATTAACGGCCTAGCCCTGCAACAGATCATGATTGAAAGGGATATCAAGCTACCTATCATTGTCATCAGTGGACATGGCGATATTCAAATGGCAGTTAATGCCATGAAGAACGGCGCGCTAGACTTTATTGAAAAACCATTTGATGATGAAGTTTTACTAAGACTGGTAGAGCTTGGCCTACAACGCGCCACTGAAATGTTTAAAAGCAACAGCGCCCGCGCTCAATCTCGCAGCAATTACGACTCTTTGAGTAAGCGTGAAAAAGAAGTAATGGCTCTGGTTGTCAGTGGTAAATCAAACCGAGAAATTGCGGAAGCCTTAGGCATCAGTCCAAAGACCGTTGAAGTACATCGGGCACGTGTGATGAGCAAGATGCGAGCTGCTAGCCTGCCTGATTTAGTTCAGCAAGCTAACCGCCTTAATATCACTTAACTGTTGTTATCAATAAAACTAGCGACAGCTGAAATCAAACTTTCTCTTGCCTCAAAGTGTGGAACATGACCACACTTTGGCAAGAAAAGTGGCTCTGCTCGCGCCCCAATCCCTGCACAAATATCCGTTACCTGCTCCCTTACTCCGTAGCAATCATCCTGTCCTTGGATGATCAATGCCGGACACTCTATACGAGGTAACCATGGTCGTAGGTTCATGGGAAACTTGCGTTCACGTAGCCATGTTTCATGCCAAGCACGAAACAGAAAATCGGTTCGCTCACCATGATACCTAGCAAGTTTTTCTTTCAAGTTGCTATCTTTATAGCGCTCAACAGCCTCTTTTATACCTGCTGTTGTTAGGTGGTCGATATAGATGTGAGCCGCTTCTGTAATGACACCTTTCACTTTACTCGCTAACGTAGCTGCACCAATTAAAGCGACTGAGCCCCCATCACTATGACCGATGAGAATTACCTTACTTAGTCCAAGTTTGTCTATTAGCCGAGGCAGCCATATCTCACCCTCTTCAACCAGATAGTCATCATCCCTAGGCAAGGTTATTTCTGAAGATAAGCCATAGCCTTGACGTTCATAGACAACAACATCACACCCCGTTTCAGCCGCCAGTTGTTCGGGTATATCTTTCCACATAGCAATACAACCAAGCGCTTCATGTAAAAGCACTAAAACAGGCCGCTGGACATTTTGCTGAGCATGCTTACCCATACGTATAGAAAGAGTCATTCCATGACCCATGTCCACTAGCTGATTGCTCCAAAAAACTGTCATCTTACTGCTCCGGGATCGAATAAGTGAGTGTGACATGGGCAACAGGATCAGCTTCTCCACGAGAGGTAATATACACTTCCCCAACTCCAAGACGCTTGCCTACTTTCAGTGTTTCAGCTCGCGCAATAATATCCATATCGGCTTTGGGACGACGTAGAAAATTAATATTCAGATTAATAGTGACGGCTAATGCAACCGGGCCTATTTTGCTGAGCAGTGCGGCATACATAGCAACATCTGCCAATGCCATCATGGCAGGCCCAGAGACTGTACCGCCCGGCCTTAAATGTTGCTCATCAATAGGCAAACGCATCTCAGCCCAACCATCACCTAAACTCTCAAGCACGCCATACTGATCACCCTGAGGAAACTGCTCAGCCAAGAATGCCTGCATCTCATCAAAATCCATTACTTGTGCCATAAAAGCTCTCCGCTGTTTGTTTTATTTTTATTTATTAGTGACAGCTAGCGTGACTGTCGCCTTAGCTACCAAAACAAGAGAACTATCATCCTCTTGCTCGCTCCCTGCTTGCTTGGTGAATATTTCTGATTCCGCAATAATTAACATTCTGCCGGGTTTCAAAACACTACTACGACAAATTAACTGCTCACCTGTTGCTGCACGTAATAAGTTAATTTTAAACTCTGCTGTAAGTACCCGCTGCCCTTCTTCTATTAAGGTGACAGCAGCCGTCCCTGCGCTATGATCCGCTAATGTTGCTTGCACACCCGCATGTACATAGCCATCTTGTTGCTGGTGCTTTTCTTCTAGCATAATATGACTATGACAAACCCCAGCTTCTAATGTATCTAGATGACATCCCAAGGATGCGATAAAAGGGGCACTGTCAAAAATACGCTTAGCTTCAATAAAAGAGGCACTCATATTGATCTCCGGTATTACTATTAAATTTCGTCACGTGCTTGATGGCGCAGAATGAAGCGTTGAATTTTACCGCTGGCTGTTTTTGGAAGTTCGTTAATAAATTCAATTTCGCAAGGAGAGTCGTACGAGGATAGACGCTCACACACCCTGTTTTTCAGGTCATCTTCCAATTCTAATGAAGAACTAAAGCCCAGCTTAAGGACAACATAAGCTTTGATAATAGCGCCGTATGAAGCATTGGGTTTGCCGACAACTCCCGACTCAGCCACAGCTTCATGCTCAAGCAATGTACTCTCTATATTGGTTGGACCAACGCGATAACCAGCTGTTGTTATGATGTCATCGTCACGACCAATAAACGAATAGCTTCCATCTCCATGGTTAACCGCAACATCACCTGTCAGATAATAACGCCCTTTGAATAAGCCTTTTTCATCCCATGTATAACCCTGAAAAAAGAACAATTCCGAATTTTTCATATCAACGGCAAGCTGGCCAAATTCATCCTTACTAACTTCTTCATACTGAGTATTCAAAACAACAACACGGTGCCCTGGAAGCGAGAAACCCATGGATCCGACTCGTACGCAGGGTTGTTCAAGATCACTATAATTACAGCAAGTCATTCCCGTTTCTGTTTGGCCATAGTGATCCATAACTAAACACCCCAAACGGTGCTTAGCCCAACTTATAATGGCAGGGTTTAAAGGCTCACCCGCACTACTCGCAACTCGAAGCCCTAATTCACTACTCTGGATTAACTCATTATCATCTGCCATCAGCATACGATAAGCCGTGGGAGATGCCGCTAAGTTAGTAATACCGTATTTACGAACCATCTGATAAGTGGATTCAGAGGTAAATTCGTTTTCATTAAAATGCGTACCATTGCCAAGCAGCAGAGGTCCAATAACCGCATAGTACAAACCATAGGCCCAGCCAGGGTCTGCTACATTCCAATATGCATCATCAGGACGCAGCCCAATGGCATACTTCATATACACATAAAAAGACAAAATGGCTCGCGCGGGAACGGCCACTCCTTTAGCTTTGCCTACTGTGCCAGAGGTAAACATTTGCAGAAAAGGCTCATTGGCACCAATACGCACAGGCTTAAATTGGTCTGACTGCTTAGATAGTTCATCTGTTAGTGATAAATCATCGCTATTGTTAGAAACCTTAGCATCCATCACTAAACCAGCTATCACAATCGTCGGGCATACTTTAACTGCATCTAGTTTGCTGCGGTTATTCTCATCCGTAACGAGTAGTTTAGTATTCGCCGTATTCAAACGGTAAGCGATGGCGCCGGAGGTGAATTCGGTAAAAAAAGTCTGATATACAGCTCCTGCACGCAGTGTTCCCAAGATAACAATCATTAAATCCGGAGTGCGCGGTAACAGCGCCGCCACACGATCACCCTTGCCTATACCTTTAGAATGTAAAAAGTTGGCAAATCTTGCTGATTTTTCTTGTAACTCTGCATACGTATGCTGGCTAGCAGGCCGCTCAACTCCCTCATAGAACAAGCCAATCTGACCTGAATCCACCCAGCGATCACAGATTTCTTCACACACATTAAAACCATTCTTGAGGCTGCCAATAAGCTGCTCTTCAATTAATGCAGGTGTGAAATTTTCATAAAATGACTGGTAGTCCTTGCTGCTCATTTCACCTTCTCTTTTTATCATTCATATGAAGGCCTGCTGCCTTACACCATAAGCGTTTATACAAATAAACCCTCAGCCTCCAAGGCCTCTACCTGCTCACTCGTAAAGCCTAAGCCGTGTAGAATTTCTTGATTGTTTTGACCACATAGGGGGGCTGATTCGACAGAGCTAGTGCTCATTCCTACTAACGAAGGCGTCGGTTTAACCTGCTTAACACCATGAGGATTTTCACTGATCAATTGACGTGCTACTGCATGAGGATGAACGAGTGCTTCATCCATTGCTAAAACAGGTTCAACGCAGGCGTCTAGATCAGCAAAACGTTCACGCCAAAAAGCTTGAGTTTCTTGAACAAAAATTTCACTTAGCTTTGCTTTTAGAGAAACATCATCACTGCTCATCCACTCGGGATGTCCCAACGCTTCAACAAGTACTTTTCTAAATTGAGGTTCTAAACTGCCTACAGCCATATAACGATTATCAGCTGTCGCATAGTAATCATATAATCCAGCGCCGTTGAGAAAATGATCTTCAGCATTGATACAATCTTGCCCATTGATAACACTCGGCATCATGAGGGGCTGCAACGCCCTGCATTGATCACTCATGGCGATATCAATATGTTGTCCTTTGCCCGTATTTGAGCGTTGAATCACGGCGGCAAGAATAGCCATAACTGCGGGTTGCGACCCTGCTGCAACATCGGCAATTTGAACACCGGATAACAGCGGCCCTACACTTTTTCTGCCCGATGAAGCAGAGATACCACTCAATGCTAGGTAGTTAATATCATGACCAGCGCGGGCTCGATAAGGCCCGGTCTGTCCATACCCCGTAATTGAGCAATAAATAACACTAGGGTTTATCTTTGATAGCTGCTCATACCCCAAGCCTAAACGCGACATAACACCAGGGCGAAACTGTTCAACAACAATATCGTAATCAGCTAACAATGCATGAATAATCTCAAGGCTTTGGGCTTTTTTAAGGTTTATCGCTAAAGAACGCTTACCGCGATTTAAGTACTCAAAAGCGGCAGATTGCCCTCCGATTTGCGGCTCCATTAACCGGACTAAATCAGGACGCGATGGTGACTCGATACGCAAAACATCAGCCCCCATATCAGCGATCAACATGGTTGCGTATGGCCCTGGTAACAAGGTCGAAAAATCGAGTACTTTTAATCCATCTAATGGTCGCGTCACACTAATACCTATCCTAAGACAGTGAATACCTCACGGAGCAACTATCACCCGAGGATATTCGTTATTATTTTTGGTGTTCACACTATTGAAGATAAAATGCGTACCTTCCTTTAAGTGTTAACCCGTAATTTTATATCGCCTATTACTATAAACGTAAAGAACTATTAACACTTTCCCTTACCTTTACGTAAAGATAAATACAAATATCTTTAAAAATCATGCAGATAACAAAAACCAATACAGTAAGACTAAAGAACATAGGTAATCTGACTTTTCTTTGATAAAGAGCAGTTTTATATGCTTATAACGTTGAACTATTAGCTAGAGTCGTTAGAATGCGCGCAGACAAACTCGAGAACCTTATAAGAATGAAAAAAATACTCGTGAGTGCCTGCTTTTTAGGTCACAAAGTTAGATACGACGGCCAACACAGCTTGCTCGAACACCCTCAGATTAAAAAGTGGCAGGAAGAGGGACGCATCGTTCACTTTTGCCCAGAAATGGCTGGCGGTTTACCTACACCCCGTTTGCCTGCAGAAATAACATCGCGACACCCTGTAATGGTTGTTAATATTGAGGGAGAAGATGTAACTCCTCAGTTTTTACATGGTGCAGAATTAGCCGTTGAAAAGGTAAAAGAAACAGGAGCATGTTGCGCTCTACTCAAAAGCAGAAGCCCATCTTGTGGTAACCGCGAAACCTACAATGGTAAATTTAACGACACATTAACACCGGGCAGTGGTGTCACTGCATCGGAACTCCAACGTCACGGAATTCCTGTGTTCAATGAAAGAGAAATTGGTCAGCTGATCGAGTTCATTGAAATGCAAGAGACTCCTGAAGAGATCCACCCGGAAGAACGCTAAAAAGTATATGCAAAAAGGCCAATAGCAATGCTATCGGCCTTTTTATGTACAACAAACCCTGAAGTAATCTCACACAAGACAAGCGACTAGTCTCGGTAAATCGTCTCTATTAAATGAAAACCAAACTTGGTTTTTACAGGCCCATGAACAGTTAATAACGCTTTCTTAAAACCCACATTATCAAATGCTTTTAACATCGTTCCAGGAGAAAACTCACCTAGATCTCCGCCCTTCTTTGCCGAATTACATGTGGAATGCTTTTTAGCGAGAGTAGCAAAATCAGCCCCTTTAGCAAGTTGCTGTTTCAACGCATCGGCTTCAGCCTTAGTTTTCACTAATATATGTCGTGCACCTGCTCTAGCCATAAAAGCTCTCCTTCTATTAACCAATCTATATAAAAGTATTCAACAACTTAATCACAAGTCATTAAATACTAACCGCTACCTAAGCCTGTCGAGTTGCAGAATTAACGCGCCATTCCAGCTTCTCTGGCTTTATGAAGCTTCTTATAGCTCTCGATTAACCTAAGGTGCTTATCCAGTCCTTCAAGCTTCATACTGGTCTTGGTTAAGCCGTAGAATTTAACTTCACCAGAAACAGACCCTACAACATTATCCATAGTATCGGCGCCATACATTCTTACCAAGTTTGGCAAATAATCTTCAAGTTCTAATTCTTCATCTAGAACAATATCCAGAACAACATTGATAGCTTGATAGAATAAGCCTCGAGTCACCGTATTATTATTGAAGTTCATGTAATCTTGTACGAGTTCACTAGCCTCTTCATACTGCTCAAGCGCCAAATAAATGAGGATTTTAAGCTCCCCGATATCAAGCTGTCCCCACACGGTGTTTTCATCAAATTCAATACCGATGAGTGTTTTAATGTCGGTGTAATTATCGAGCTCACTCTCTTCTAAGCGCTCAACTAAACCTGCCAGCTCGTCATCATCTAACGAATGGATATTTAAAATATCTTCTCTGAAATAAAGAGCTTTGTTAGTGTTATCCCAGATAAGATCTTCAACAGGATAAATCTCTGAATAATCAGGCACTAGAATTCTGCAGGCGGCGGCACCTAAATCATCATGAACAGCTATATAAACCTCTTTTCCAAGGTCAGCTAATATGCTCATGAGATTATTTGTTTCTTGCTCTGTCGTACCTGAGAAATCCCACTCGCAGAAATCATAATCATGCTTAGCGCTAAAGAACTTCCAAGAGATAATACCGGTTGAATCAATAAAGTGTTCAACGAAATTATTCGGCTCAGTTACCGCCATGCTATTAAAAGTAGGCGGCGGCACATCGTTTAACCCTTCAAAGCTACGGCCTTGCAGCAGCTCGGTCAAGCTGCGCTCTAAAGCCACTTCAAAGCTTGGATGTGCACCAAATGATGCAAAAACACCACCCGTTTTAGGGTTCATCAAGGTGACACACATCACAGGGAACACTCCACCTAAAGATGCGTCTTTAACCACAACAGGGAAGCCATTTTCTTCTAACCCCTTTATGCCCTCAAGAATATGCGGGAATTGCTCTAGAACCTCTTGGGGAACATCAGGTAAGACAATTTCATCTTCAATGATTTGTCTTTTCACAGCACGTTCAAATATTTCTGAAAGGCACTGCACCTTGGCTTCGTGAATATTATTCCCTGCACTCATACCATTACTAAGAAATAAATTCTCTATGAGGTTTGAAGGAAAATATACGGTTTGCTGATCAGACTGGCGAACATAAGGTAAAGCACAAATGCCACGTTCGATAAGACCAGAGTTTGTATCGATTAGATTTGACGCTCTAAGCTCATCATCTGGATTGTAGATTTCTAGGCATGCTTCATCCATGAGCCCCTCAGGCAATGCATCGTCTGGGCCTGCTTTGAACCACTTCTCATCAGGATAATGAACGAACTTACTATTACAAATATCTTCGCCAAAGAACTGGTCGTTATAAAAGAAGTTAAAACTAGCACGCTCAATATACTCACCAAGCGCTGAGCATAATGCACTGTCTTTGCTTGCGCCTTTACCGTTGGTAAAACACATCGGTGAAGCCGCATCTCGAATATGCAGCGACCAAACATTGGGGACAATGTTTCTCCACGAAGCAATTTCGATCTTAATACCTAGATCAGCCAAAATCGCTGTCATGTTGGCAATGGTTTTTTCTAGCGGAAGATCTTTACCAATGATCGTTGTACTAGTATCGCCATCAGACCGACCAATACTCATCAGCGTAGCATCTTCATCAAGGCTATCTACGGGCTCAATTTTAAACTCAGGACCTTCTTGAACTACCTTTTTAACCGTACAACGGTCGATAGATCGTATAATCCCTTCACGGTCGCGATCAGAAATGCTCTCCG
>JAWUYS010000136.1:0-29866 GCA_034110685.1 Neptunomonas sp. | reverse complement strand
AATACAACGCTTATACTACGTAGGGGTTAATGCTTACTGGTTGTTTGGGTATGTTTGAATTTTATTATAGGAGCTTTGTCAGGCGAGCAAATTTAGTGCGGTGCACAGGTTTAGCGCATATTTAAATCGTTTAAAAAATGTGTATTAATAATATTTTCACGTAAAAAAAGGCCCTTGTGGGCCTTTTTTATTGGATTACTGGTCGCTATTTAATGCGCATACCAGGTTGAGCTCCTTCATGAGGCTCTAAAATCCACAGCTCTTCACCGCCAGGGCCTGCTGCTAATACCATACCCTCAGACATGCCGAATTTCATTTTACGAGGCGCTAGGTTAGCAACCATTACGGTCAACTTACCTTGTAGGTCTTCAGGGGCGTAAGCCGATTTTATACCGGCAAAGACGTTACGTGTCTCTCCACCTAGGTCAAGTGTCAGGCGTAGTAACTTTTTAGCACCATCGACATGCTCTGCTTTAGCGATCAGTGCAACTCGAAGATCAATTTTTGCAAAGTCCTCAAAGGAAATTGTATCGCTGATAGGATCATCATTTAGTGGTGATGACACAGTTGGTGCTTGTATGGCAGCAGTTGCTTCCATTGTCTGTTTACTGTCTTCAATCAGTGCTGCGATTTTATCTTCATCAACGCGCTGCATAAGCGGTTTGAATTTATTAACAGTATGATTTGTTAATGGCTGTTTAACTGTATCCCAGGCAAGTGAATCCAAGTTTAAGAAGGCTTTTACATCTTCAGCAACTTGGGGAAGTACTGGTGCTAGGTAGGTGCAAATAACGCGGAAGAGGTTAATACCCATTGAGCAGCAGTCTTGAACTTCCTGTTGCTTGTCTTCCTGTTTAGCGAGAACCCAAGGTTCAGCTGTATCAATATATTGATTGGCTTTATCTGCTATAGCCATAATTTCGCGCATAGCACGCCCGAACTCACGTTTCTCGTAAGCATCAGCGATGGAGTCACCAGCAGTTACAGCTTCTTGGTATAGCTCAGGAGATGAAAGCTCTGCAGAGAGTTTTCCATCAAATTTCTTGTGAATAAAGCCAGCGCACCGAGAGGCTATGTTGACTACCTTGTTGACTAAGTCTGCATTAACGCGCATGCGGAAATCTTCAAGGTTGAGGTCAATATCATCAATACCTGACCCAAGCTTGGCGGCGAAATAGTAACGCAGATATTCCGGGCGAAGGTGGTTAAGGTATGTTTCCGCCATAATGAACGTACCGCGTGACTTCGACATCTTTAGGCCGTCAACGGTTAAAAAACCGTGGCAGAACACGCCATTTGGCTTTCTAAAACCTGCGCCTTCCAGCATTGCAGGCCAGAATAGCGTATGGAAATAAGCGATATCTTTACCAATAAAGTGATATAGCTCGGTGTTTGATGCCTCGTCCCAGTACTCGTCAAACTCTACACCTGTTTTGTCGCACCAGTTTTTAAAGCTAGCCATGTAGCCAATCGGAGCGTCTAGCCAAACGTAGAAATATTTACCAGGCGCATCTGGAATCTCAAAGCCCCAGTAAGGAGCGTCACGGGAAATATCCCAGTTTTGTAGTCCAGACTCAAACCACTCATTCAGCTTGTGAACCATCTGTGATTGAACATGCTTATCAACCCAGTTGCGCAGAAATTCTTCAAAATCACCGAGTTTAAAGAAGTAATGCTCAGATTCTCTTTCTATTGGCTTAGCACCAGAGACTGCAGAATAAGCATTTTTCAGATCTACGGGGCTGTAAGTTGCACCGCATTTTTCGCATGAGTCACCGTACTGATCAAGAGCACCACATTTCGGGCAGTCGCCTTTTACAAAGCGATCAGGTAGAAACATCTCTTTTTCAGGGTCATAAGCTTGAGTGATGGTCTTTTTGGAGATATGACCTTTATCACGTAGTCGCGTGTAAATCAGCGATGCAAAATGCTTATTTTCTTCAGAGTGAGTCGAATAGTAATTATCGAACCCTACCATAAAGCCTGAGAAATCTTTTTGATGGTCTTGGCTTACTTTCTGGATCAGCTCTTCAGGCGTAATGCCTAGTTGGTCGGCTTTAAGCATAATTGGCGTGCCGTGCGCATCATCAGCACAAACATAAGTACAATTATGGCCGCGTTGTTTCTGGAATCGGACCCAGATATCGGTCTGAATATATTCAACCAAATGGCCGAGGTGAATAGGGCCGTTGGCATACGGCAGGGCGCTTGTGACGAGTATTTTTCGCTGAGTATCTGGCATGATTTTAAAGACGTAGCTACGTGAGTGAATATAAAAAGGATAGTTTACGGTGTTAAGTGAGGTTAATGAACCCAATTTGCATAAAATTAGTGGACAGTTTCCTGATGCTTGACTAAACCTTATACCAATAAGTGGTTAATATTGAGTTAAGGGGTTATGCCGATGGATGCAAAAGTGAAGCTTACGCTACATGACAAAAATATATTGGTCTGTCGCTCAGCTTCGCTCAAGGATGAGGAGATTGATACCGTAGCCGACCTTAATAATTGGTCGGTGTGTCGTGTTGATTCCGCTGAAAAGATGCTTGAGCGCATTCAGCAGCAGCATTTTGATATTATTATCGTTGGAGTTGCTGATAATCCAGAGCAGATGCTGGCAGCTTTAATGCTAGTGATCCAAACGAGTCCAAACTCAATACGCATTGTGGTATCGGGAAACTTATCGCCTGCGATTGCTGCTCGTGTTTCAGAAGTCGCTCACTCTTCATTGCCAGAAAATTGTACTGACGTGCAGCTTTCGTTGTCCGTAGAGCAGGCTTTAAAAGTTGCTGGTTTGATTCATAAACCAGAGATTAGAGACTTTATCGGTCGTATTGAGCGTCTACCGTCTTTACCTGATATATATGAGGCGTTGAATAGAGCACTCATGTCTGGTCAATCAAGTGCTCGTGAAATTGCTCAAATTGTAGAGCGTGATCCTGTTATGTCGGCCAAAGTGTTACAGCTGGTTAACTCAGCATTCTTTGGTTTGGAAAGGCAAATTTACCGTTTGAATGAAGCCGTGACTATCCTAGGTGTCCGGCTTATTCGTGATTTGACTTTAGCGTCTCATCTTTTTGAAGCATTTCCGCAAAGCTCTGCATGGACGAGTTTTTCATTTTCAGAAATACATAGCCGCTCAATGTTAGTGGCACGGTTCGCTCAAGATATTTGTCGCTCGGTTAAAGCTGATCGTCATTTGCAAGGGCAGGCTTTTCTAGCAGGTTTATTACATGATTTTGGTATGATTGTTCTGGCGTCTCATGATCCAGAGCAATACCGAATGGTAATGAGCAAAGCGACTGAGTTATCTCAGCCATTGTATGTGGTTGAGAAAATGAACATAGGCGTATCTCATGCAGAAGCAGGGGCATATATGCTGGGTTTGTGGAATTTGCCTCCAAAAGTAATAGAAGCAGTGCTGTTCCATCACTTTCCAGGAAGTAGTCCATCCAATGATTTTCAACCCCTTACGGCAGTACATATTGCCGATGCGTTGCTGCCTCCGGTTAGTAATGGGATTGGCTGTGCAGTATCGAGCCAACTAGCGCTAAAGTATGTTGAGCGTTTAGGTTTGAAAAACCATTTGAATCAGTGGGAAATGATGGCAAGTAGCTATGCAGGAAAAATTGCTGATTAGCTTTTGTTTTTTTTATGACAATAAATAAAGAGGCCCTGAGCCTCTTTTTTTTCGATTGACCTGCATGCGCTGACTGATAAAATGCGGCCTTCTTATTTTTCCCTTCCTGTTTTTACAAGTTTAGAGGTTTTCAATGGCACTATCTGACATCCAGCCTGAACGCTACGATGAATTATTGGCTGAAAAGGTTGCAGGAGTGCGCGATAACTTTGCTGCCTTTGAACTACCCAATATAGAAACTTTTGCCTCATCTAAAACACACTATCGATTACGTGCAGAGTTTCGGGTATGGCATGAAGGTGATGATCTCTACTACGTGATGTTTGAGCCGGGTGATAATCGTAATCCTATTCGTGTTGATGAGTGTGCGATGGTAGCGCCTCGTATTCACGAAGTGATGTTTGATTTGTTGGATGTGATTCGAGCAAACCCTTCATTACGCTTTAAGTTGTTTCAAGTTGATTTTCTCAGCACCTTGTCTGGTGAACTGTTAGTTAGCTTGCTGTACCACCGCCCAATTGACGATAGTTGGGCTGAAGAAGTTCAAGGGCTTCGTAAACAGTTTAATATCGATATTGTTGGCCGTTCACGTAAGAAAAAATTGATAGTAGAGCGGGATTTCGTTATTGAAAAGCTCGATATTAATGGCAGAATTTATGAGTTTAAACAGGTAGAAAATAGCTTCACACAGCCTAACGGAGAAGTGTGTAAGGATATGATTCGCTGGGCTCTGGATGTCACTAAAGATGCTGGGGGTGATTTGGTAGAGTTTTATTGTGGGAGTGGTAACTTCACCTTACCTCTAGCGCAAAATTTTAGACGGGTGGTCGCAACTGAAATTTCTAAGACTTCGGTACGGGCCGCTGAATATAACATTGAGGTTAATGGAATAACTAATCTGGATGTGCTGAGAATGCCTTCAGAAGATTTAACGCTAGTGCTTCAAGGGAAAAAAGAAACGCGTAAAGTACACGGGCTTGAATTGGAAAAATGTGAGTTTTCAACTGTTCTTGTTGATCCACCACGTTCGGGTCTTGATGATGAAACAGTGGCGCAGATTACTGAATACGAAAATATTGTTTATATCAGCTGTAATCCAGATACCTTGCATGACAATCTAATATCGATCACTAATACTCATAAGATTGAGCGTTTCGCTGTATTTGATCAATTCCCTTATACCCATCATATTGAGTGTGGTGTTTATTTAACACGAAAATAAAATTGATTCAGAATGCTTGTTTTGAGTGCTTAGCCTGAGCATTTAGCTTTGTTGCTAGGTGCTTCACCTTTATAAATGGCTTCTCGCATTAGTGGTCTATTAAGCAGGAGCAGTTGTGTTAGCACTTTTAAGAGTTAAAGGTTTTTTAGCATTTATAGGTGTCGCATTCATCAATGCTTTCGTTGACCTCGGCCATAAGATTATTGTTCAAAACACCTTGTTTAAATCTTATGAGGGGCCTGAGCAGATTATCTTAACGGCTATTGTTAATAGCCTGATTTTATTGCCATTTATTCTGTTGCTCTCTCCAGCAGGATTCATTAGTGATCGATTCTCAAAGCCGCTGGTGATGCGTTGGTCTGCGCGGATAGCGGTGATGCTCACGCTCATTATTACATTAAGTTATTATCAGGGATGGTTTGAATTAGCGTTTACTATGACGCTCTTTTTGGCCCTGCAAAGCGCGCTATATTCCCCTGCAAAATATGGTTTTATTCGTGAGTTAGTCGGCACGGATAATCTCTCCAAAGGAAATGCATGGATACAATCAGCAACCATGGTAGCTATATTGTCAGGCATTGTGGTTTTTTCATTACTTTTTGAAATATTATTGACCGACTTATATATAACCGGCGAAGATCCTGCCGTTATTCTTCAGCATATAGCACCATTAGGCTGGGCTTTAGTGCTGGCCACAGTCGTGGAGGCTGGATTAGCGCAACGCTTACCTATTAAACCTTGTAGTAAGTCTTCGCTAGCGTTTGATTGGTTAGCGTATAGGCGTGCCGATTTATTAAAGCGTAATATTAAAGCCATTATTGAGCACAAGCTGATTTTTAAATCAGTTCTTGGTCTATCGATTTTTTGGACGATTAGCCAGGTAATGCTTGCTGTATTTCCCTCTTTTGCAGAAGAGGCGCTAGCAGAACAGAATACCTTTGTGATTCAGGGAGCTATGGCGTTAGCGGGTGTTGGTATTATGTTTGGCTCATTTTTAGTAGGGCGCTGGTCAAAGCATAGTATTAACCAAAGGCTGATTCCTTTGGGCGCTGTCGGTGTAATGGTTGGGGTGTTCAGTTTGCCTTTGGTGAGTTCGTTACAGTGGGCTAGCGTTGCCTTTTTGTTGATAGGCATCAGTGGTGCTTTAATGACGATACCCTTAAATGCGTTGATCCAACTTCATGCGCCCGTTGATAATATGGGTAAGGTTCTAGCGGGAAGTAATTTTATTCAAAATATTTCAATGCTGTGTGGCTTGGTACTAACAGTTATCTTTTCATTATTAAAACTCGATGAAACGTGGTTGTTATATGCTATTGGAGTGCTTGCCTTGGTGGGTGCTTTTCATACTATATCGATGCAGCGTAATTCTGTTTAATCGTGTTCTTGGCTCGTTGCCAAGCAGCTCTTAGTACGTTGAGCGCAGAATAATCCCTTTCATACAAAAGCTTAGTAGTATTCTGGTTCTATTGTGAATATAGGTTGGTCATTGGCAATCAATCAAAATCTATGCATAATAACCAACTATAATACTGGGTTATTGGCGGCGATGTCGTCTTCAAGTGGAGAATATAATGCAAGCACCCGCAAAAGCCTCTGGTTTGCCAGGGGTTAAATACGTTATCGCTATAGCGTCCGGAAAAGGTGGCGTTGGCAAGTCAACAACGACTGCAAACTTAGCGTTGGCCTTGATGGCAGAAGGTCAAAATGTTGGTGTTTTGGATGCTGATATTTATGGTCCAAGTCAGGGGATGATGCTCGGCATACCTTCTGGTACTCGACCACAGCCAGTGGGTGAGAATGGCATGAAACCGGTCTCCATTCATGGCTTGCAGGCGATGTCGATTAGCTTGCTTATCGATGAAAATACTCCAATGGTGTGGCGTGGGCCAATGGCCAGTGGTGCATTGCAGCAGCTAATAACGCAAACACAGTGGGAAAATCTTGATTACCTTCTGATCGACATGCCACCAGGGACTGGTGATATTCAATTAACTCTTTCGCAAAAAGTTGCTGTAGATGGCGCTGTTGTTGTCACTACTCCTCAGGATATTGCTTTGTTGGATGCCAAGAAAGGCATTGAAATGTTCAATAAAGTGAACATTCCTGTTTTAGGTGTTGTTGAAAATATGAGTACTCATATTTGTAGCGCATGCGGGCATGAAGAGCATATTTTCGGAGCAGGAGGAGGCCAGCGAATCGCTCGTGACTATGATACTGAGCTACTAGGCTCTTTGCCGCTCACTATGGAAATTTGCCAGCAAGCTGATTCGGGTACCCCTACTGTTGCAGCTGAACCTGATAGCGCGGTTTCCCTTATATATCGTGATGTAGCAAAAAAATTGATGGCTAAAGTACAGAGTCAAGCTGATGGTGCTTCTAAAATACCGCAGATCAATATTGTTGAAGATTAGACCGCTGATAGTAGTCTGATCAATCTAAACCGCATTTTCTATTAGATAAATGCGGTTTTTTTTTATAAAAAACACTATAATTGCGTGCTTTTAATTTTTAGTTTTCGGAAGGTGTAATGGGCATTAAATCAGATAGCTGGATTCGTCGTATGGCGAAGGATCATGAGATGATCTCTCCGTTTGAGTATAATCAGGTTCGCACGACTGAAAACGGGCCTATTGTCTCCTATGGTACTTCAAGCTATGGATATGATGTTCGTTGTGCAAGTGAGTTTAAAGTCTTTACTAATATCAACTCGACTATTGTTGATCCAAAAGATTTTGATGCAGGCAGCTTTGTTGATGTCCACTCTGATATTTGTATCATTCCACCGAACTCTTTTGCGTTGGCTCGCACTGTTGAATATTTCAAGATTCCACGTGATGTATTAACTATCTGTTTAGGTAAAAGTACCTATGCTCGTTGCGGTATCATTGTGAATGTAACGCCGCTGGAGCCTGAGTGGGAAGGTCACGTTACGCTTGAATTCTCCAACACGACGCCGCTTCCTGCAAAAATTTATGCGCATGAGGGGGTAGCTCAAATGCTATTTCTTGGTGCTGATGAAGTATGTGAAACATCTTACCGTGATCGTAATGGTAAATATCAGGGCCAGACTGGCGTCGTAGTGCCGCGTACCTGATGATGCAGCAAGACATTAAAAGAATTCAAGATTTCTGGCAGCAGCTAGAGCTGACGATTGATCAATTGTTGAGTAGTCGAGAAGATAATCAATTTGATGCGGACAGCTTGTTGTCAGATTATCGAGATACATTGCAAAAAATTGATGAAAACCTGACATTTCATTTCGAACGAGATGAAGATGATGGGCCAGTAGAGATGATTTTTGGCTGTGATGGTTACCCCGAGTCTATCCATTCAGTGTTAAGCCTTGTTGGGGCTGCTCCTGATTTAAGTGGTATTCGTTTTACCGCGTTTAACCACCGTTACGACCCGATTCCAAACTATATTAATGTTGCTGATGAAGTCTGTGAACTTTCAGACTACTGGTATTCGCTGCATTCTATGGAGAATAAGCTCCATCTGAGCATCTATATGCATGATGTTTCTTTTATGCTGGATATCGACCCCCGAGTTGAAGCGGTCATGATTTTCCTAGATGCATTGATTGGTGAGTACGAGCTTATGACTCGAGTATGGTCATTGGATTGGTTGGAACTGCCTGCTGATCCAGTAGATTTTCATCTGAGGCCTTTGTCTGAGCTACGAGAAGGGTTCGATCAACTTAAACATGCGGCTACTCCGATTGGTATTACCGTCCACTGATTATCCTGCAACGTTACATTATTAAATTAAACATGGCGAAAGCCGCACTAAACTTCATGGCGTTGTTGTGCTTCAATAACAATATGTACGTTTATTATTCTGAGAAAACCACATGAGCCAGATACTGAGCGATATTCTTGAAAATATTCGAAAAGAATATCTGCAACTGATGGATGCTAATCAGCGTACTCAGCCATTTTTAACGGCAGAGCAGCTCTGTCATGAGAAGCTTTATCTGGAAACAGACGTTTTAGCGCAAATTGTTGAAGAAGATCCTACTTTGCTGGCAACGCGTGCCAGTGACCTGATTGCTGACTCAAAAGAGAGAGACAATCCGGCTGTAGGGGCCATTATTAGCAGTAATATTGTGATGGCTGCTTTAGAAAGCTTATTAGCATTAGCCGTTACTAATAAGTGGTTAGAAGTCGATGCTGAAGGGCATATTTTAGTTGAAGAAGTAGAGCTTAACCCGCATCGTGAATATAAGGTGTTGGCTGATTATAGCCAGTCAGATACTGCTACGAAAAACCTCACTAAAAAGGGGGCTAGCCGATTAAGTTTGTTGCTGCAGGCGGCAGAAAATGAGTTTTTGGAACTGTTAGAAAGCGAAGTGCATGATGCTTATCAGTTGGCACTGCAAGTATCAGGAAATTATGCAATTTTTGCACCTGAAGATATAGCGCCACTGGTCGCTGAAAACCCTCTACTATTAGGGCTAAGACCTGATGATATGGTGGATGAGGAGTTGTTTGAAGGTGATCCTCCAGCAGGGATTATCATCAGTGGGCACTTGACGCATATTCTATTGGATCAGCTGTTAGAGCTTGCGGAAAGTAAAGGGGCATTGGCGCGAGATGGCGCGGGACATATTATTTTGCCAGAAGGCGATGACGATAGCCCAGTAATTCACTGATATTAGCTTCAATTACGACGCGCATAACAGACATAAAAAAGCCCGGAATACCGGGCTTTTTTATGTGAAAGAATAGATTTCTAGAGTCAGAAACCAGTCTTCAGTTTTTAACCTTCAATGACAAGCCATTTGTCTAAGCCGGATAGATCTTCAGGATTAAGTGTCCCTACCTGTTGTTTAAAAGTAAACAGGTTCAAAACGTAGTCAAATCGTGCGGTCGCATAGTCCCGTTTGGCTGTATAGAGCGCTTGTTCTGCCGCTAATACATCAACAACGTTACGAGTACCAACCGAAAAGCCTTCGCTGGTAGCATCGAGTGCTGCTTGGCTAGATATAATGCTTTGCTGGCGAGCGTAAACACTTTGTACATTGGTTTTAATGTTACGCAACAAGCTACGCGTCGACTGCTTTACACCGCGAGCTGTGTCGTCATAAGTTTGTGTGACAGCATCAAGTTGAGCGTAAGCTTGGCGAGAGCGTGAGCTTGTTGCACCACCTTGATAAAGGGGTAGGCTAAATGTCAGACCCACAACGTGACCATCATTCCAATTATTGCTATTGGCAGTACCTTTGTCACGATCGTAAGTGGCATTAAGGTCAAGCGTCGGGTAATGGCCCGCTTTGGCTATTTGGGCACTCTTGCGGCTTACATCAATATCAGCTTTAACTACTTTTAGTGCGATATTGCTGGAAAGTGCTTTCGTTAGCCACTCTTCTGGAGCCGCTGGCGTTAGTTCCTGGATAGGATATTCTTCGCTTAAAAGGTCTGTTCTCGTGATGGTTTCACCTGTCAGACGCTCTATCGCTTCATAGCTATTATCTAATGCACCTTCAGCTTCGATCAGGTTAACACGAGCGTTATCATAGGACGCCTGAGCTTCGTGTACATCCGTAATGGCAATTAGGCCTACTTCAAACTGTGCGTTGACCTGGTCGAGACGTCGCTTAATGGCACGCTCTTGTGATTCTGCCGTCTCTAGATTGCTTTTGGCACGTAGCACGTTGAGATAGGTTTCTACCGATTGTAGGATCAGGCTCTGTTGCGCGAGATCGAAACGTAACTGAGCTTGCTCATCAAGTGTTTTCCCTTGCTGGTAAGTAAACCAGCGTGATGCAGAGAAAACAGGTTGGACCAAGCTGACGGTGTAACCATGGTTGTTAAAAGAGGCTAGGTCAGAATCCGTATAGCTAGTGTTCGCTGTTGCGTTAATGTTAGGTAGCAATCCGGCACGAGCCTGTGGAAGTGCTTCTTTATTCGCGCGAAATGTAGCTTCTGCAACTTTTAACTGAGCATCGTTACTCAGTGCTTTTAGGTAAATATCTTCTAGAGCAGCTGCATTTGCTAGTGTTGCTGAGCTGCAAAGGCTGGCAAACATGGCTGCACGAATGGCATATGAGACAAATTTCATTGAGCTAATCCTTACTGTATTGTTTCTGCGTATGCTTGTTCAGTTGTGTTTGGAGTACGTTTACCCAGGAAGCTATAAACGGTCGGGATAACAAATAATGTCATCAAGGTACCAAATAGCATTCCTCCGACAATAACCCAGCCGATCTGTTGGCGTGATTCTGCACCTGCACCAACGGCCCATGCTAACGGTAATGCACCTAAAACGGTAGCACCGGTCGTCATTAAAATAGGACGTAAACGCAATGTGGCGGCTTCCATTATGGCTTCGCGTACATTGTGTCCTTGTTCCTGAAGTTGGTTCGCAAACTCAACAATCAGAATACCATGTTTGGCGATCAAACCAATCAACGTAATGAGACCAATCTGGCTATAAATACTCATGCTTCCTCCAGTGTAGTACAAAGCAAAGAGCGCGCCGAATATAGCAGGTGGAACAGAAAGTAAAATAATTAAAGGGTTTCTAAAGCTTTCAAATTGCGCGGCCATCACTAAGAAGATAAAGGTAAGCGCTAATACAAAAGTCATTTGTAGGCTATTACTTGAATCTTTAAACTCTCGTGATTGCCCACCAAAGTCATGCGAGGCTTCAGGGGCTACTTCTTGCAAAGTGGCTTCTAAAAACTCTAAGGCTTCACCGATGCTAAAGCCCGGTGCTAGCATGGCTTGCAGCTTAACGGCTTTCACCTTATCAAAGTGATTTAACTCTCGAGGTGCCACTGTTTCTGTAACGCTAGTCAGATTAGACATCTGGATCATGTCGCCTCGATCACTGCGTACATACAGGTTCGATAAATCAGCAGGGTTATCACGTTCCTGTTTTTGAACCTGGACGATAACATCGTACTGGTCACCTTCCTTTTTGAAGCGAGTAACATCACGTCCAGCGACATAGCTTTCTAAGGTACGACCTATACGCTCAATTGGAACGCCTATTTCTGATGCTTTATTGCGATCGATATCAATATGCAATTCAGGTTTGTTAAGTTTCAGATCTGTATCTGGCTGAACAAACATAGGGCTCTGATAAACTTTAGCGAGTACTTTGTCAGTAATAGTTTTCAGTTCGTCGTAAGTGCCATTGGATTTGATCATGAACTCAACAGGACGCGAGATAATACTCTGTCCTAATGAGGGTAAATTCATCGCAAAAGACATGTTTCCTGTAACGCCACCAAACAGCTTGGGCGTAAGTTCTGCTGCAATATCTTGCTGTTTTCTTTCGCGCTCACCCCACGGTTTTAACCCAAGAAATGCAAGAGAGTTAGTCTCAGAAGGAAACCCAACCACGGTAAAGTAACGGTTGTGCTCCGGTACAGTAGATATGATGCCTTCAACGGCTTTAGAGTATCGGTTTACATAATCAACAGATGCACCATCAGGGTTGATTGAAAATGACATGATCGTACCGCGATCTTCTACCGGAGCGAGTTCCTTCGGTAGTAAGTCATAGTAATACCAAGCACCAGAAGCGCTTGCTACCATGATCAAAGCAGCTAAGAAGCCATTACGTAACAGTTTGCGCAGTAGTACCTGATAGCCGTTAGTAATGCTGTTGAGAAAGCGTTCGATAATATTAAAGATAAATGAATGCTTTTTCTCATGCTTGAGCATTTTTGAGCCCATCATAGGCGACAGTGTCAAAGCAATGAATCCGGATATGAGTACAGCACCGGCCAGCGTTAGAGCAAATTCAGTAAACAGCTTTCCAGTTCTTCCTGGGGTGAGTGCTACGGGTACATAAACAGCAACCAATGTAAGTGTGGTCGCAATAACGGCAAAGCCTACTTCACGGCTTCCTACAAATGCTGCTTTAACAGGAGACATTCCGTTTTCTACATGGCGGAAAATATTCTCCAGCATGACGATGGCATCATCCACTACCAGCCCTATGGCTAAAACCATTGCCAGTAATGTGAGTGTATTGATGGAGTAATCCAGCACATACATGACAGCAAATGCACCCACTAACGAAAGTGGAATAGTAACAACGGGAATTAGCGTAGCGCGTAGGTTACGTAAGAAGAAGAATATAACGATAACAACGAGAATGCCGGCTTCAATCAGTGTGGTGAACACGGAGTCAATTGATGCTTGGATAAAGATCGAAGAATCATAAGCGACATTAACTTGCATGCCTTCAGGCAGGATCTGTTTAATGCGCTCCATTTCGGCTTTAATGCCGTTGGATACATCAAGAGGGTTGGCTGTGGATTGCTTAACGATACCCATAGCAACGGCGTTTTTACCATTGTAGCGGCCTATAATGCGCTCTGATTCAGGTGCGATTTCTACTGTCGCAACATCTTGAATACGGATGGGGGAGCTTGCATCGTTACGAACAATCACCTGTTCGAATTGCTCGACTGTATTCAAATCACTGTTAGTCAGTACGCTAAATTCACGTTCTGCGCTTTCGATTCTACCTGCGGGTACTTCAAGGTTTTGTGCTCGTAGTGCCGACTCAACATCAACAGGCGTCATACCATAAGAGGTCAAGCGGTCAGGATCAAGCCAGACACGCATAGAGTAACGACGCTCGCCGGCAATACGGATGCTGGCAACGCCTGGTACGGTCTGCAGCGGATCTTTAACACGCTTATCAGCGAAAGAGGATACTTCCATTGGTGTGTGGCGATCAGATGAAAATGCAAGCCAGATAATTGGCTGCGCATCGGCTTCAGACTTCGCCACAATAGGCTCGTCTATATCATCAGGTAGCGCGCCACGAACTCGGCCGACACGGTCACGCCCATCACTGGCTGCGGCATCGGGGTCGCGATCGAGTTTAAAGTTGATGGTGATCTGGCTCTTTTGAGAGCGGCTGATCGACGTCATGAAATCGATACCCTCAATACCTGAGAGAGAATCTTCAATAATTTGCGTGACCTGAGTCTCAATAATAGAGGCACTGGCACCGGAGTAGTTGGTTTCTACGGTAATGACGGGTACATCAATTTTTGGGTATTCACGGACGGTTAGTTTGTCATAAGAAATGATGCCGACTAAAAGCAGCATCAGGCTCATGACGGTTGCGAGCACCGGGCGTTTTATGCTGATATCTGATAAAACCATGAGCGTTTAGCCTTCCTGCTTAGGAGTATTCTTAGATTGTGGGAATATAGGCGTGATTGGCATACCTGGGCGTAACTTTAAGTGCCCTGCAGTGACAATGACATCGTCTGCATTTAACCCGTTCAGTATTTGTACCTGGTCACCTTGTCGTAAACCTAGCGTTACAGGAACCATGGCAACGCTGTTGTTTTCATCCATACGCATAACAAGAAAAGCACCGTTGTTTGGAATGATGGCTTCTTCAGGAACGAGCAGGGCGTTGTCATCGGCACTTAATAAAACGCTGATTTTACTGAATAGACCTGGGCGTAATTGGCCAGACTCATTGTTAACAATAGCTTTGACTCTAATGTTATGGTTGCGGGCATCAGCAACAGGGGAGATTGCATATATCTCACCGTTGAACTTTGCTTGTGGGTAGGCCGCTACATTCAATGAAACGATTTGGCCGGTTTTGATTTGGCTTAATACGGTTTCAGGTAGGCTGAATTCAACTTTCATTTTACTAATGTCTGTCAGTTGAACCAGATCTTGGCCTGAAGTGACATAATCGCCTGGGCTTACATTTCTTAATCCGATAACACCATCAAAAGGTGTTTTAATGGTCATTTTCTTTAAGAGTGTTCTGGCAACTTCTAGTCGAGCTTCATCAACGCGTAATTGTGCCAAGGTTGTATCTCTATCATTGACAGAGCCAACGCGTTTTTTGAGAAGTTTTTCAGCCCGTTTGAACTCATTAAGGCTGAGGCTAACACGTGCTTTTGCTTGAGCAACTTCTGCACGATAAGAATCTGCATTAAGCTCAAATAAGGTCTCGCCTTGCTTTACTGCATGGCTCTCTTCAAACAGAATTTTTGTAATGAGACCGTTTTGCTCTGGGCGAATAATAACGCTTTCCCAGGCTTCTAGTGTACCGACGGCCTTTAGTTCATGGCGTAGTGTTTCGTGCTGAATTTTGACAACTTCTGCTGGTAAACCACCTGGTTTTTCTGCCGCCGTGGCTAACATAGGTGCTGTAGAAATCAGTAGTAGCGTGGTGATTAGCCACTTTTTTTTATGATTAAACATATGTTTATTTTCCATTTTGTGGCGGTAAAATGTGATTCCAATAAAGGTCTAGTAGTTCTCGCAGCGGTGCTGTCGAACTTTCTACTTTCATGCGCAGTAGTGCGCCTTGCCAGCTATCCCAAAAAAGGTGGGCTAGCTGTTGAGCGCTAAGGTCGTCACGGATGCTTCCGTCTGTTTGGCATTGCAAAAAGTCCTTTTCAATGGCTTGTAAAACATCAGATGTTGAGCGACGAATGGCTTCTTTGAATGCATGTGAGGCATTACCCAGCTCGCCAGATAGGTTGGCAATTAGACAGCCAAAATGTTCTTTTTCGGATTCAAACCCCTGAATTTCTCTTTCGAGCATGACGCGCATTTTTTCAAACTGAGGGCAGTCCAGCTTAGATAGCTCCACTCCCCAGCGTTCACACTCTATCGAGTGGTAATGATCGATAATCTCAACAGCAAACTCTTCTTTGCTGCCAAAAAAGTTATAGAAAGAGCCTTTAGATACCTGGCAGGCTTTTAGGATGGCAGTTAAGCCGGTTCCGTGATAACCCTGCTGATTAAAGAGCTCCATACCTTTTTCTAATGCTTGTTGGCGACTATGTTCGGGGCGTCTACCTTGAATCATATTTAACTAGACCGGTCGTTCTAAATGTGGATTGTATTGTACGCGGATAAGAATGAGACTCAAGTCGAAGGGATGTTAAAATTGTTGTCTTTTTAGCAACAGACTGTTGATTGTTGCAGGATTAAAAACGCCGGAAAAATCCGGCGTTGAGAGTAGCTAACTATTAATAAGGCGTATTAAGCTTTTAGTGCTGCTTTTATACGGCCAATAGCATCTTCTAAAATGCTCATGCTAGTAGCAAAAGAAAGGCGCATGTTACCAGGGGCACCAAAAGCAGAACCTGGTACCAAGGCAACTCCAGCATCGTTCAACAAGAATTCGGCAAGCTCGATATCGTTATTAAAGCGCTCATCGTTATCAATCACTTGCTGAAAGCTTGGGAAAGCATAGAAAGTACCATCGGCAGGGATGCACTCAACACCTTCTATCTCGTTTAGTGCAGACACTACATACTCATGGCGTTCTTTAAAGGCGACCACCATTTTATCAACACAGGCATTACCGCCTTCAAGAGCCGCTTGTGATGACACTTGGGAGATAGATGTAGGGTTGGAGGTGCTTTGTGATTGCACTTTTTTCATTGCGCCAATCAGTTTAGCTGGGCCCGCAGCGTAACCAATACGCCAGCCAGTCATTGAATAAGCTTTTGAAACACCATTTAGCACGATGGTGCGATCATATAGCTCTGGGCAAGCGTTCAGAATATTACAAAATGGCAGATCGTTAAAACGAATATGCTCGTACATGTCGTCAGTAGCAACGAGTATATTAGGGAATCTTTTCAGCACTTCGCCAAGTTCTTTGAGCTCTGCCAGCGTATATGCAACCCCAGTTGGGTTGGATGGGCTGTTTAATACGACTAAACGGGTGCGGTGAGTAATCGCTTCTTCCAGCTGAGCTGCCGTGATTTTGAAGCGCTGTGCTTGCGTCGTAGTAATGACGACAGGCTTGCCGTTAGCAACCA
This sequence comes from Neptunomonas sp., assembly GCA_034110685.1. GTDB lineage: Bacteria > Pseudomonadota > Gammaproteobacteria > Pseudomonadales > Balneatricaceae > Neptunomonas. The sequence continues at coordinate 13,222 of JAWUYS010000136.1, read as the reverse complement.
GTACCATATCAGGATACGACACCCAATAAGGCGCGGGAATAATGACTTCATCACCGTCGTTGAGTAGTGCTAGAGACAAGTTGAAGAAGCTCTGTTTTCCACCGCAAGAAACCAAAACCTGATTGGCTTCATAGCCTAAGTCATTATCATTCTTAAACTTGTTAATAATTGCATTTTTCAGACTCGGTGTACCATCAACAGCCGTGTACTTAGTGAAACCATTATGAAGGGCTTCAATAGCAGCATCTTTAATATGCTCGGGAGTGTCGAAATCCGGCTCGCCAGCGCCAAGGCCAATAATATCTTTGCCTGCAGCGCGCAGTTCTGCTGCACGGTTGGTTACAGCTAATGTAGGAGAAGGTTTAATGCTGTTAACACGATCTGAAAGTTGGACGTCCAATTCATAGTCCTCTATGAAAGAGTTAAGGAAAGTCGCTCAATAAAGCTGAAAAATTATACAGGATTAGCGGGGCGCACAACATCAAAAAAACCTAAGTTTTAGTCGTAAACAGTCTCAAATTTACATTTATAAAAGAGAACGGCTAATGATCGATTTTTAAAAGGGTAATTTGTTACAAACTCAATAACCAAGACGTTAAGGACTTGAGTGCGTATACTAGCGCGTTCGATTCTTTGGCGCACGTGATCCATCAGATAGCAGGGTATTATGAAAGAACGTTTCAAAGTTAACTCACCTTTTTCACCCGCCGGCGATCAGCCCGAAGCTATTAAAGGGCTTGTGCAAGGGATCAACGACGGATTGGCTGCACAAACCCTGTTAGGTGTGACCGGTTCAGGTAAGACATTTACCATCGCCAATGTGATCTCAGAAGTGCAGCGGCCCACTATTGTGTTAGCGCACAATAAAACATTGGCTGCACAGTTATACGGTGAGTTTAAAGAGTTTTTTCCTGATAATGCCGTAGAGTATTTTGTATCTTACTACGACTATTATCAGCCAGAGGCTTATGTCCCTTCTTCAGACACCTTTATAGATAAAGACGCATCGATTAACGAACATATCGAGCAGATGCGTTTGTCAGCTACCAAAGCTTTGTTGGAACGCAGCGACGTTATTATTGTAGCCACGGTATCTTCTATTTATGGTCTGGGTGATCCTGAATCATATTTATCGATGATGCTGCATCTAGATCGTGGTGATGTGGCTGATCAGCGTAAAATTTTGCGCCGCTTAGCTGAGCTGCAATACAAACGCAATGATGTGGAATTACACCGTGGGACGTATCGCGTACGTGGCGATGTTATTGATGTTTTCCCCGCTGAGTCTGAAAGAGACGCACTACGCATTGAGTTGTTTGATGATGAAATTGAGAACTTAAGCTACTTCGACCCTTTAACAGGGGAGGTGCTGCGAAAAGTTCCACGCGCTACGGTTTACCCAAAATCGCATTACGTTACACCGCGTGAAATATTGGTTGGAGCGGTCGAGAAAATAAAGGTTGAGCTACATGAGCGCCTCACGTTTTTAAAAGAGATCGATAAGTTAGTTGAGTTGCAACGTTTAGAACAGCGCACCATGTATGACATGGAAATGATCATGGAGCTTGGCTACTGCTCAGGCATTGAAAACTATTCGCGGTATTTGTCAGGGCGTGAACCGGGCGGGGCTCCACCTACCTTGTTTGATTATCTTCCTGATAATGCGCTGGTGGTGATTGATGAATCACATGTCACTATTCCGCAGCTAGGGGCCATGTATAAAGGTGACCGCTCACGCAAAGAAACGCTGGTGGAGTATGGGTTCCGTTTGCCTTCCGCGTTGGATAACCGTCCTTTACGTTTTGAAGAGTGGGAAAGCCTAGCGCCTCAAATGATCTTTGTTTCAGCTACCCCAAGCCGTTATGAAGCGGCAAATGCCGGGCAAATTGTAGAGCAAGTGGTACGCCCAACAGGTTTGATCGACCCTATGGTTGAGATACGTCCTGCCTGTACTCAGGTGGATGACCTGCTGGAAGAGATTAACAAGGTTGTTGTTGTTGATAACTGTAGAGTTATTGTGACCGTATTAACCAAGCGTATGGCAGAAGACTTAACGGAATATTTAGCTGAGCATGGTGTCAGGGTGCGTTATGTGCATTCCGATATTGATACAGTTGAACGTGTAGAAATTATTCGTGATTTGCGTATTGGTGAATTCGATGTCTTAGTGGGTATTAACCTATTAAGAGAAGGTATTGATATGCCGGAGGTTGGGCTGGTGACGATTCTGGATGCGGATAAAGAAGGCTTCTTGCGCTCCGATACTGCCTTAATCCAGACCATAGGGCGTGCCGCTCGCCACATTCATGGACGGGCAATTCTCTATGCTGATCGTGTTACAGGCTCGATGGAGCGCGCTATTGCAGAGACTGACAGACGCCGTGAGAAGCAGGTAGCACACAACAAACTGCATGGCATTATACCAAAAGGGATTACTAAATCAGTAGCGGACATCATGGAAGGCGCTTCTACCATTCCTGGGCGTAAAGCCGCACGTACAGCGAAGAAAGTAGCAGATAAAGCCGGTGATATTGAGTTTGACCCAAGCACTATGACATCTAAGCAGTTGGTTAAAGCGATGAATCAGCTTGAAGATAAGATGTATGAAGCATCTAAAAATCTTGAATTTGAATTGGCTGGGCATTACAGAGATCAGCTAGAACAATTAAAACACGCCGCTATTTAATTCTTATTAAAGAACGGCAAGCAATGCTTACGAATGGACAGCTGAGTTTAACTCGGGAAAGTCTTTAGCAAATCGTATAATCCATTCGTGAGCCGCATCCTCGCTACTTAGCGTTCTGCCTTCATCGTGCTTTATCTCTTGTCGATATTGTTCGATGTGGCAGATCTGCTCAATCATTCTTACTGCATAAGCGGTTGCAGGATCATCAAATACCAGCCCGGTACGAAAACTCCCATCTCTTTCCGGGATGCACCATGCGACGTGACCGGATGCTTTGAAATCGGGTTCCTTAATCGTAATCTCAATTTCTAGAGCGGTACCGATAGCGTAAAACTTCTCTGTAGAGAGGCTAACGCCTATTCTTCCTGAGTGACTCGCTGTATTTGAAGAAAGGATATTCTGCGAACAGAGTGAGATCTGAGCGGGGATGTCATTAGGATGACGAATGTAACCGTGCGTTAGATCAGAAGCCATAATATGCACCTATATGCACTTAAATGTGGGCTAAAAGTCACTTGGCGTTTGAAGCCGAACGTTTGAAACAATGACCACACATAGTAAATCGGCTATTTTTCATTCAACTTTAATACAAAATATAATACACCAGCTTAACGGATGATGAGCAGCACACTATAGTCTAAAATACAGCGTATTATAGACGTAAATGTTGCGGTAACTACGTAGTTTCCTCCTGATTACTACGTAAAACTGGATACAAAAGTGGAACAACAACCTAAGGTCAGGCAGGATACGCTGAGTTTTAAACACAAGGCGTTCATTATGCCACTTAAACTCAAAATACTTACATTGGCTTTGTTACCGCTATTATTGGTAACAGGTATCATCACCTTGATGAGCGTTAAGCAGTCGCAATCCCTCTCTGAGCTTGAAATTAAAACATTCGAACAAAACTTGTTGGCTTCTAAACGAAGTGAATTGCAAAACTACGTTGGGTTGGCTTTAACCTCTATTGATCATGTTATGAACGCATCCTGGCTGCATGACTTTGAAGCGCAGGAAGAGGTAAAACGGATTCTTGATAGTTTAACTTACGGCGAAGATGGTTACTTTTTTGTTTACGATGCTGATGGTGTTAACTTAGTTCACCCCGCGCAACCTGAGCTAGTTGGTCAAAACTTGTTTGACCTTCAAGATGATAACGACACTTACGTATTTCGAGATCTATTTGCCGTTGCCAAGAAGGGCGGTGGCTTTCATCGTTATGTCTGGCGCAAGCCCTCAAAAGGTGGCAATGAAGATAAGCTGAGTTATGTGGTCTTGTTACCCGAATGGGGCTGGATGGTAGGTACTGGCTTGTATGTTGATGACATCGCCAAAGAAGTGGCCAGGGCTCGGCAAGAAGTAACCTTAAACATACGTAATACTTTCTTTACAGTACTGGTTATCACGGCAGCAACGGCCATTATTATCGTGATGATAGGTATCGCTATTAACGTGCATGAAAGCCGATTAGCCGATGCGCGTTTGCGCCACCTCGCGCATAAATCAGTACAGTTCCAAGTAAGCCAACGGCGCCGTTTTGCCAGAGAGCTTCACGACGGTATTAACCAGTTAATGGTCTCGGTTAAATTCCGTGTAGAGTTGGGTATTAATAAAATAAAAAAGGGTGACGAGAGTGCCATTCATGACCTTTCAAAAGGGATGGATGTGCTCAATCAAGCGATACAAGAAGTGCGCTTGATCTCCCATGATTTGCGCCCAAGCCTGCTTGATGACATGGGGCTAACCTCTGCGCTTAAAAGCTTACTCGATGAATATGAGTCCCGAACGGGGATTATGGTAGAAACGGATCTGGACTTCCCGCAAACGCGTTTGCCCGACGATATAGAGATCACCTTGTACAGAGTTATTCAGGAAGCACTCTGTAATATAGATAAACATTCCGGTGCAGATGAAGTGCGTTTGAAAACATGGGTGCAAGGAAAGCACGTGTGGGTATCACTAAAAGATAATGGAGATGGGTTTGATATCAAAGGCGCCGTGCTTAAAGAAGGCATTGGATTACGCAACATGCATGATCGAATAGAATTGTTAAGTGGTGAATTTGTACTAACCTCTGAGGTAGGTCAAGGCACTCAACTGCGGGTAAAGCTACCTTTAGTGTAAAGATGTTTGGGGAATAGGATGATACGGGTTTTACTGGTAGATGATCACCCTTTAGTACTGGATGGAATAAACGCCTGTTTATCCAGCCAAGAGGGTATAGAAGTAGTAGGCCAAGCAAACAATGGTCTTGAGGCATTGGAGCTTGCAGAAGCACTAACACCAGACGTTGTCTTGATGGATGTTTCTATGCCGGTAATGAACGGCTTAGAAGCGACTAAAGAGCTTAAAATACGCTTTCCGGATTTTCGGGTGTTGATATTATCAATGCATGAAAACCGTGAATATATTTTGCAACTGATTCAGTCCGGTGCGGCAGGTTATGTATTAAAAGACGTATCATCTGAAGAGCTAGTAAAAGCGATTGAAGTTGTACACCAAGGCGGGACCTATTTTAGCTCACGCGCATCAGACACACTAGTAAGGCAATTTGATTCAGGGCGCCGCCACTCAGTTACAGACGACTCACGCCCGAACCTGACAAAGCGAGAAGAAACAGTACTTAAGCTGTTAGCAGAAGGCGGTAGTAATAAAGATATAGCGCGCGAGCTTGATATTTCGGTGCGCACGGTTGAAACGCATCGCCAGAATATAAAACAGAAATTGAATATACAAACCGCCGCAGGTTTGGCGAAATATGCCATTGAAAATGACATCGTATAAAAAAAAGATGAAAAGTGAAAAGAAGCACTTGCGTCCGCCTCCCGCATCACTATAATACGCACCACACTTTAGGACTATAGCTCAGTTGGTTAGAGCGCTACCTTGACATGGTAGAGGTCGGCGATTCGAATTCGCCTAGTCCTACCAAATTCTACAATGAAAACAGCCGCTTACGGATTGTACCGGGTGGCTGTTTTTGTTTCTCAATCTCGGCATTATCAATGCTGGGAATGAAGTGGCCTTTTATGGCCATACGCCGGTATAGCTCAGCTGGTAGAGCAACTGACTTGTAATCAGTAGGTCCCGAGTTCGACTCTTGGTGCCGGCACCATCTTGATTTTTCTTTTACTTTTGCTATAAACTCATCCGGTGGTATTACGCCTTTTTTACTGACCACACATCCTTTTGATGTCCCTTGTGCTAGAACGCGTTCGCCACAAATGAAAGTGTGGGTCATATGGAAAGTTTTATCGTCCCAGCCGGTTATCTCCATCCTGACTTCATATTTTTTGAATAGGCTTAATGGTCGTTTATAGGTCATCGTATGCTCTGAGATGACGGGCATCCACTTCTCTTTCATCATAGTGCTGGCCAGTCCAGTACGAATAAACATATCAACCCGTGACAGATCGCAAATGGTAAGGTAGCGGCCATTATTCATGTGTCTGTTAAGGTCGATATCGTTGGGCAGTACACTTAGCGTGAGAGTGTTTTCAGGGTGTTCAATTGGCAGCCTTGGTTTGAAAAAGGACGCAATTAGTAGGTAGAGCATTCGAAGGTAGAGGTTCATTAAGATGATCCGAGTAAAAGATAGGATGCTTATTCTCGGTGGCTTAGCATTATTTATCACTGGCGTATGAACTCATAATCACTTACATATCCCTTCATTCAATATAGCCCTGTGATTCGATTTGGTTACCAACGTTATCTAAAAACTAATACGTTTTGTTGCTAAATTATCAAGTGGTTGTTCGAATGCTAATGTCTATACCAGCTCATCTAATAACCATTCATTAAAGACGGTTGCAGATTTGGATAGAGGCTTACCTTTTGGGTAGGTCAGGTAATAGTTATCTTCTGTCTCTAGGCATATATCAAAAGGCGCAATTAGTTTTTGGCTGCTTAATTGACCCTTAAAGAAGTCCGGATAACCGAGAAACACGCCAAGCCCTGCTTCACCCATCGACATTCCAGCAGCTAGGTTGTCAGTCTTGTGATAGAGAATGTCTGCATTATCTGTTTTAACACCGGCTTGCTGAAATCACTCTTGACAACCTTGGCGGGTACCTAAAACTTCCAAGAGAGGTAATGACAATAGGTCACTAGGCTCACTCAGCTGATCGGCAAGCTTTGGAGAGCAGTAGGGTTTTAGTTTAGGTGTAAATAATGGGTGTAACTGCATCCCCGGCCAGTCGCCATTACCGTGCATGATGGTGATATCAGCAGGGCTGCGATTAAACTCATTATCCCAGTTGGCGTGGACCAGCTGTAATTTTAGCTCAGGGTACTTTGCGCAAAACCGGCTTAATTTAGGTGATAGCCACATGATCGAAAAGGCGATACTTACCTCAATCACTAGGCGACCTTTACCAAGCGGGGAAAAAATCTCTGAGGTGTTGCGTTGTAAGTTGCTGATTGCGCTCTGTACAACGGGCAAGTATGCCAAGCCACTGTTCGTTAAATATACCGTGCGATGTTCCCGGGTAAATAACGGCTCACCCAAATGGTGTTCCAATAGCCGTATTTGCTGGCTCACCGCAGACTGTGTCAGGTGTAGCTCTCTTCCTGCAGCACTAAAATTGAGTAATCTTGCTGCCGCTTCAAATGTTTTGAGCCAATTGAGAGGTGGAAGGTCGGTGCGTTTATTCATTATTATTTCTTATCAAGTAGGTAAAAATTCATTGTTTGAATAAGCATTGCTTGCAACATAGCATGGTGTAGTCCTTTACTCCATGTATATGCAGGGTCAGCTAAAATGCAAACGTCGCAATCAGAACCAATTGTAGATTCTCCAATAGTCGCCGGTTTTTACATAGAATCTGTTGAGCAAAACGGCCGTGCCATGCAGGTTTGTTGGAATGATGGCAGCCATGCTACTTATCACTATATCTGGTTGCGTGATAACTGCCCCACAGCATTTCATCCACAAACAGGTGAGCGTTGTTTTGATCTGTTAAGTGTCTCGCAAGATATTTATCCGTTATCAATCACTATTGATACGGGGGTTCTTATTATTGAGTGGTCTGAACAAGGGCATATCAGCCATTTTGAACAAAGTTGGTTGCGGGAGTTCTGTTACTCAAGTGAGTTGGCAAAGGGTCGCAGTAGTGGCTATCAAAGCTGGGATTGTGAGTTTGTCGACAAAATACCAGTGCAAAACCAACAGGACATTATGGGCAGTGATAGGGCCTTGTATGAGTGGATGAGTACTTTGGATAAGTATGGGCTAGCCATTATTAATGGTATGCCGGATAACCACGAAGCGGTAATGCAGACAGCAAGTCGAATCGACTATTTGCGCCAGACTAATTTTGGTTCGACTTTTGATGTGGTATCAGAAAAAAAACCGATTAACCTCGCTTATACTTCTATCTCATTACCGTTGCATACCGATTTGGCAAATCAGGAAGTGCCGCCGGGCTACCAATTTTTACATTGCTTGAGCAATGACAGTGTTGGTGGTGAGTCTACTTTTGTGGATGGTTTAAAAGTGCTTGAAGAGCTACGTGAAGATCACCCCGAGTATTTTCGGCTGCTTTGTGAGTACGTGATTCCATTTCGTTTTCATGATGAGGCACATGATATTCGCCAGCACCACCCCGTCATTAATTTGGATAACTTTGGCAATATCATCGAGATTAAATACAACGCTCACCTCGCGGATATTTTTGATTTGCCAAGCGAGGTTATGTACGACTACTACATTGCTTATCGTGAATTGATGGGCCGTTTGAAAGATACGCGCTATAAAATTGAGCTGAAATTGTCAGCGGGTGAAATGGTGGTATTTGATAACCGCCGGGTGTTACATGGCCGCAATGCGTTTGATGAGAATACTGGCAAACGCCATTTGAGGGGCTGCTACGTTGACCGTTCAGAATTTAAAAGCCGTTTAAGAATTTTGGCCAAACAACTGTCATAAAGCTGTTAGGCCAAATAGCCATCTTTACCATGGGATTCTGCTGCCGTCGTAATTAAAGTAGCCTTGATCCATATTGGGTTTATAGGATGGGCTAATCTGGTCGACTACAGATCGCATACCGGCAATGCTGGTTGCTATGTCGATATCTCCTTCTGGTCCACCCATATCTGTTCTTACATGACCGGGGTGTAACAGAATACAGCTGACTCCTTGAGCTTGTTGGTCTTTTGCAAAGCAGCGCACTGCCATATTGAGTGCTGCCTTTGATGAGCGGTAAGCGTATGCTCTGGCGCCATTTACAGCGAGTGAAGCCATCTTGCTGGTGGTGAAGGCAATCACTTTTCGCTCTGACATACTGACGTTTTCTACCAGTGCTTCTGCAATACGGATCGGCGCGATACAGTTGATTTCGAACGAACGTAGCCAGTCGTTATTATCGATCTGTTCTAAGGGCTGGTTCTTTTCCAAATAAACACCCGCATTATTCCAGACAATATCGATGGGGATGCCGGCCAGTGTTAACTTTAGTTCTTGGATGGATTCTAGGCTGCTTAAGTCCAGAGTTATTGTTTCCACTCCTTCAATGATGGATTCGCTTGGCTTACGGCTGGCCGCAAAAACACGCCAACCGTCTTGTAGATAAGACTGAGCCAAAGCGCGGCCGATACCCCGGTTAGCACCGGTAATTAATATAGTAGGCATTTGATCTGTTCCTTTTCAGTGTTCTATTCAGAGTAATCTTTGGTCTGGTAAAGAGGCAGCAGAGTAGTGATGAGCAGCTCAATATCGGGCACTGTTGTTTGCAGTTCTGATGAGAGAGCCCATGGATATGCAAGCTTATCAAACCAAGATAATACTTGAGGCTGCAACTCTTGAGGTAAAAGAGTCATATTCTCAATAGTAATTGTTAAATAATTAACTAGGGCAGGGGTGTCATCTGTAAAGCTCCAATGATAATCACCATAGCCTAAACGCAATGAGCCAGAGGCTTTTTCCGTCATGCAAACAACCCAACGACAGTTCAGGCTATTTTGTTGCTGTTGCACGGTATCGATGAGGCAAAGGGTATAGATGTTCTCGTACTTGTTGTTGAACTCGCTAACCAGTGTGTGGGTTATGTTCCCTAGGCCTTCAGCCTCTGCTGGAAATGATATGTTGTCTGTTTGCACAAGCATTTTCAGCGTTGCTTGCTCTGTAAAAACCTCATTCATTAGGTGAGGCTTATTGTTATCTTTAGCTTTTATGTATTGGCTAATCAGGCTTTTAAATCGTGTATTCATCGATACTGCTCAACTGTATTTTTTATTAGAGGCTAATCAGAGGGCCGAAACATATTAGCTGCGGCCCTCTATAGATCATCGTTGGCTCATGGACGTTGGAAGGTAAGTGACTATCTCAGGGAACAGATAAATTAATACCACAGCAAACAGAATGAGTAAGAAAAACGGCAGAGCGGCACGGGCCACATACAGAATATTCTTACCGGTTAAGGACTGAATAACAAACAGGTTGAAGCCAACCGGTGGCGTGATCTGTGACATCTCTACAACAAGAACGATATAGATACCGAACCAGAGCAGGTCGATGCCAGCCTGCTGCACCATTGGCAACACTACAGCAACCGTCAACACCACTACTGAAATGCCATCGAGGAAACAGCCCAGAGCGACAAACAACACGGTCAGATAAATCAGCAGTACTCCCGGAGATAAAGACATATGCCCAATCCATTCTGCCAAAGCTCGGGGGATTCCAAGAAAGCCCATTGCTAAGGTAAGAAAGTGAGCACCTGCTAGAATCATTCCTATCATGCAAGAGCTCTTAACTGCTCCTGTGAGGCTTCCACCAAAGCTACTCATATCAAGCGAGCCGGTCACTGCCGCCAAAAATAGCGCCCCCACAACACCCAAAGCGGCTGCTTCGGTAGGAGTGGTCAAACCGCCGTAAATTGACCCGAGTACAAAACCGATCAGGCCCATAATAGGTAGCAATAACCGTAATGCTTTAATTTTTGCTGCAAAAGAAACGTGTTCTTTATCGTGCTTTGGTAATTCGTCTTTATTCAGTAGTGCCCAGATAATGGTGTAGCCCATGAATAAGCTCACCAATAACAATCCGGGCAGTGCGCCGGCGATAAACAGGCGACCAATCGATACCTCAGCGGCAACACCGTAAACGATCAGGATAATCGATGGCGGAATCAGTAATCCCAGCGTGCCTGATCCTGCGAGTGTGCCAACCGCCATGCGGTCGCTGTAGCCCTGAGCTTTTAGCTCCGGCAGTGTCATTCGGCCGATGGTAGCGGCTGTGGCGGCGGAAGAGCCAGAAACAGCAGCAAAAATACCGCAACTGAGTACGTTTACATGTAGTAGTTTGCCCGGAAGTCCACTTAACCAAGGTGACAGGCCTTTGAAAAGATCTTCAGAAAGGCGGGTGCGAAAAAGTATCTCTCCCATCCAGATAAATAGCGGTAATGCGGTCAGTGACCAAGAAGTACTGGCACCCCATGTTGATGTAGCAAAGAGTAAGCCGATCTGGCCGTTGCCTGATAGGTACAAGCCCAGCACACCTACACCAAACAGTGCTAATGAAACCCAAACACCTAGCGCTAACATGAGTAGCATGAATATCGCTAGCGAGGCTCCTATGATTGCAATATCCATTAGGTATCCTCCAGGTGAATTTCGCCTTCGTGAGCTTTATACGAAGGGGTGTGGCGTTTTAGTAATGCGATAACGTCGTCCAATATGGCGATATTCAACATGACAATACCTAAAGCGACAGGTATTTGAGGTATCCAAATTGGAATGGAGACATATCCTGAAGAGACCTCTTCAAAAATGTACGACTCCCACACCATGTGGATAGAGTAAAAAGACATAAAGCTAACCAGCAGCAGTGCAAAAAACAGTACGAGTAACTCTTGAATGTAGCGTGAGCCCTCTCTCCAGTGCTGGATAACCAGGGTGACACGGATATGCCCGCCTTCACGAAAGGTATAAGCAAGGCCGAAAAATGTAGCCGCGGCCAGCGCATAACCAGAAAAGTCTTCTGCAGAAGGCACAATAAAACCGAACATCCTACCGACAATTTGTGCGGTAATAATTAAGGTAATCAGGACAATACAAAACCCCGATAAGTACCCGGATGCTAGATAAAGCTTATCGAGTAGAGCACGCATAGTAATAACCTCTGTAATGGGCCCTGCTGGATCAGCAGGGCCTGTTGGCGACGAAAATTACTGGTTAAAGTTAGACAGTATTGCTTCAACTTCAGGTGCTTCTGCTTTCCATTCTTCGATCATTGTTGCGCCAATTTTATTCAACTCAGCCATTAACTCTGCTGAAGGCTCTGAAACAATAATCCCTTTATCTGCAAGAGTTTTAGTATCTTCTAGCGCTTTGCCTCGAACGCCTGCCCAACCTTTGAGCTCGGCATTGGCTGCTGCTGCAAGAATCACTTGTTGAGTTTTCTTATCAAGTCGCTTGAAAGATCGTTTGTTAACAACAACAACGTTCTTAGGAATCCATGCGCGAACATCGGTGTAATGGCTTAGGTAATCCCATGCTTGACCATTAACCCCAGTAGAAGGGGAGGTGATCATCGCATCGATAATACCGGTGCTGAATGCCTGAGGAATTTCTGGTACCTGAACCGTTGTTGGTGACGTATTCATCAGATCAGCCAGACGAGAAGTCGAAGGGCTGTAAGCGCGCATCTTAGATCCCTTTAGGTCAGCTAAAGAGTTAACCGGAGACTTGGTATACAAACTCTGAGCAGGCCATGCCACTGTGTATAGCAACATCATTCCTTCTTTGTTGAGTTGTTTTTCAACTTCAGGCTTTGCTGCATTCCAGAGTTTTTCAGCGCTATCGTAAGTGGTTGCTAAGAAGGGAATGTTATCGTGCTTAAAGACTGGGTGGGTGTTACCCATAATGCCGATAAAAACTTCTCCTAGCTGCACCTGGCCGGTTTTTACAGCACGAGGGATTTCAGGGTGTTTGATCAGTGAAGCGCCGGAGTGAACAATAATATCGAGATCGCCAGATGTTTTGTTTTTGATCTCTTCAGCAAACTGATGGGCGATCTGGGTCGGAAGGTTAGCATCGCCATAAGGGGTCGGCATATGCCACTGAGTCTCTGCAGAAACGCTACCTGCAGAGCCGAGTGTGAGTAAGGACGCAAGTAAGATAGCGGTTTTCTTAGGTACAAATTTCATTATTATTCTCCGGGACAATGGTTTGTTAGCGATACCAATGGCATTTGCTACCTTAGTAATCTGCAAACCTTGTACCAGACCCGAAAAATATAAATAATATCTTATAAAACAGCAGCTTAGTTTTTATTGCATGAGTTGGTTAGCGATCGGCGGGTCAGTATTGACTCAAATATAGTGATTTTTATGAGTCAATTTTAACTCACTCGTCTATAAAGTCATTCCGCTCGAGCCCATGTTTTTTCATTCGCAGATAAAGTTTCTTTCGAGGAATACCCAGCGCTTCTGCGGTAAGTTCGGCTTGGCCTTTGTTTGCTATCAGCGCGGGAGCGATAACCTCGCGCTCGTAACTGTCGACAAGCTCGTCTAAATTACCGTCTTTAGTTGTTTG
>JAWUYS010000135.1:0-74778 GCA_034110685.1 Neptunomonas sp. | reverse complement strand
AGCTTATCGATTAAACGAGAGTGAGATAATACGATGGCAACGCTGATATACCAGAGGCTATCGATGGATACCACCGTGCTAAGCATGATCAGCTGATCGGTCAATGTTAAATCTGCTGTGACAAACTGCGAAAACAATGCGGTGAAAAAAATAGCCAGCTTTGGGTTCAGTAGAGAAATCATCATTCCATCCCGAGCGGCTTCTATAAGAGGCGCTGTGGTTTTATCAACACTAAATTTATTGTCTCCTTTTGAACATATTGCTTTTACTCCCATCCAAGCCAGATAAGCCGCACCAACGTAAGTGATTAGCTTATAGAGCACAGGTATTTCGGTCACCAATACGGCGAGTCCCCAAATGGTTAGTAGCGCCCACACAGCGAGCCCGAAGGCATGGGTAAGGGACGCAATAATGCCGTGAATACGGCTATTGCCTATGCTATGGCGTAGTACTACTGCTAAGCTGGGACCTGGTGATATCGCCCCAAGGCAACATATAGCAACAAGAGAAAGCCATGTGGAAAGAGTCACGGTGTTAGCCTCGAATTAATTTAGGTTCGCTAGTTTATTCGAGGCTAAGGTATGCGAGAAATGCAAATTAAGAATGGTGCTTATGATATTAAGTCATGCCTTTGAGGTGAGTACATCGAGGCGATGAGTTGGTCTGCGATACAATTTCTCACCCATGCGTGTGCTTGATCGAGATCGTGCATAGCGTGCCAGCACAGATGATAATGATTTTGCGGTACTTGTATCGGTAAAGGTCGAAAAGTCAGTGGGAAATGATTTGCTGCATTGCGAGCTATATGTGCGGGTAGAACCATCAAGGACTGGTTGCTGGCCAGCACCTGAAATGCTGCAGAGAAAAAAGGCACTTCAAACAGAATTCGTCGCCTAACTCCTTTCGCTTCTAAGGCTCGATCAAAAAAAGAGTCTTTATCACCTCCGCTGTTCAAGTGCACGAAAGAGTAATTCAGCATTTCATCAAGCGTCATAGAATCACTGTCGGCTAGTGGGTGATCATGCGCCATCAAACAAACAGGGCTGTCAAAGCCTAGGTGCACACTGAGTAGATTTTCTGGCACTGTAGATGTTGTCGTCGAAACGAAATCTAATGGCAGCTGACCAAGCCCGCTAAGCCATTCTGGTTTCCACATTTCGTAGATGATATCGATCCCCGGCGCTTCTTTTTGTAAGCGCTGCAAAATGTCGGGAAATATAAACTGAGCGACATAATCCGTACAAGCGAAGGAGAAGCGGCGATGACATGACGCTGGGTCGAAGCGCTCTTCTCCTCGCAAACTATCGACATCGCAAAGAATCGCTTGGGTTCTTGGAAGTAGTTTTATTGCCTTGGCACTTAACAGGTAGTCGTTACCCTCACGAATCAGAAGCGGGTCGGCAAAATAATCCCTAAGCTGGCTCAACTGTCGACTCATAGCAGACTGAGTCAGGCAGAGCCGGATTGAAGCGCGGGTCACATTTCGCTCTTCAAGTAGTACCGTCAGTGCCCTTAGTAAATTGAGATTAAGTCGCTCCACATTAACACCTAGCTGTGTGTTGGATTGTTGATAAATAATAATGCATCAATTTTATGATGCGGGGTAGGTATCGCTTAACTCATGTTGTTTTTCTATTGATACACCTTTTACGGTTTTGATCCGATATCTAGTAGCAGCTTGTTAGGCGACAAAATTGGCTGGTTGTACTTCAAATAACAGAAGTTATCTAAAAAAACTCATTTTATGACTCTTTTAACGCTTTAAGAAACGTACAGGTCGCAAATTGGCATACGCTATTTTTGAGTGAGAACATAATCCCTTGTCTATCAGAATAATAATTTACGCACTTTGTGCGGAGGCATCATGTCTATTAGCGTTTTCGATCTTTTTAAAGTAGGCGTAGGCCCATCTAGTTCACATACCGTAGGCCCGATGTTAGCGGCCGCTAAATTTGCAGATTGCCTTGAACAGAAAAGCTTGGCGTCTGATGTGACGCGAATACAGGTTGATCTGTTTGGCTCATTGAGTGCCACTGGTATAGGGCATGGAACTGACAACTCAGTCATTATGGGGTTGTTGGGAGAGCGACCAAGTAGCGTTAATCCCGATATTATTCTGCAAGAAGTTGCTTCTGTAAAAGAGAGTAATACTCTGCGTTTATTAAATAAGTTTCCAGTAGAGTTTATTTGGAAGCGAGATATGCTCCTTCTTGATGAAAACCTCCCTTATCACCCTAATGCGATGCGAATCTCAGCTTTTGGTGCACAAGGACAAGCGCTCTATAGCAATACTTACTACTCGATTGGTGGGGGCTTTGTTATTGATGAAAGCGAAGCGACTGTCGATGCGCATGTAGTACCGCAAGTTGCGTTGCCGTATGAGTTTAATAACGCCGTTAAGTTGCTGGAATTATGTAAGGAAAATGATCTCACGATTAGCCAGCTGATGATGGAAAATGAAAAGGTTTGGCGCAGTGTGCAGGATATTCGTGATGGCCTAATGTATATTTGGGCTGTGATGAAAGTGTGTATTGCTAACGGCTTGCACAAGGAAGGTATCTTGCCGGGCGGCCTGAACGTTAGGCGCCGTGCAATGAGCTTACATAAATCTTTGATTCGCTCGACCAAACCTAATGTTATCAGCACAACAATGGGGGCAATGGACTGGATTAATCTTTATGCGTTAGCGGTAAATGAAGAAAATGCTGCTGGTGGGCGGATGGTTACAGCACCGACTAACGGCGCCGCCGGCATTATCCCGGCAGTATTGATGTATTACATGGAGTTTACGGATAAGCCTACCGAGAGATGTGTTGTTGATTTCATGTTAGCAGCGGCGGCGATTGGTGCTTTGTGCAAGAAGAATGCGTCTATCTCCGGTGCTGAAGTAGGCTGTCAAGGCGAAGTGGGTTCAGCTTGTGCTATGGCCGCAGCGGGTTTGTGCGAAGTGCTAGGTGGCACGCCTGAACAGGTAGAAAATGCTGCTGAAATAGGCTTAGAGCATAACTTAGGTTTGACCTGTGACCCAGTGGGTGGATTGGTTCAAGTTCCATGTATTGAGCGTAATGCTATTGGTGCAATGAAATCTATTAACGCAACGCAAATGGCGCTACGTGGTGACGGTCAGCACTTTATCTCATTGGATAAAGTCATCAAAACCATGTGGGATACCGGCATGGATATGCAAGATAAGTATAAGGAAACCTCTCGCGGAGGCTTGGCTGTTAACGCCATTGAATGTTAAGTAAACAGGTGCCAACACAGCACTGATGCACGAGATGAATAAAAAAGGGAGCCTTGCTAGGCTCCCTTTTTTTAGATTTGCATATGCGGCAGGTTGTCAGGAATGATCAATGTAGCATCAGTCAGGCTGAGTACTTCATCGAGTGTGCATCCTGGGCCTAGCTCTTTAAGTAGCAAACCCTCTTCAGTGGGTTGTATAACAGCTTTTTCCGTTACGATTAGATCGACTCTACGGTCTGCTGTCATTGGAAAAGCTAACGATGCCACTAACTTAGCGTTGCCTTTGGCTGTATGTGTCATCGCGACAATAACGCGTTTAGCACCGGCTACAAGATCCATTGCTCCACCCATACCGGGGACCATTTTCCCGGGGATAATCCAGTTGGCCAAGCGGCCTTTCTCATCCACCTGAAGCCCGCCTAGTATGGTCATATCGAGGTGTCCACCACGAATCAGGCCAAATGAAAAAGCACTATCAAATGCTGCAGCGCCCGGTAATACACCAATGAAGCTGCCACCAGCATCGGTTAAAGAAGGGTTTTCCATCCCTTCAGGAAAGCCTCCTATACCAATGACGCCATTTTCTGATTGAAAGAACACATGGTCATTTTTATCCACATATTGCGCGACCATAGTCGGCAGGCCAATACCTAAATTTACCAGTGAACCCGGTGCAATTTCTTGCGAAATACGGCGGGCTATAATCTCTTTATCGTTCATGCTTTGGCCTCGCTCTTCACTATCATATCAACCAGCACACCTGGAGTGTGTACGTCATCAGGCGCGATACAACCAACAGGAAGCATCTCTTCAACCTCGACGATGACATGCTCAGCAGCCATGGCCATTAATGGATTAAAATTTTGTGCAGTGAGTCGATATTTTAGATTGCCATAGTAATCTGACTGCTGGGCTTTAATGAGCGCGAAATCTGCTTTTAGTGGGCGCTCAAGCAAAAAGCTCTCCCCATCTACTTCTACCAATTGCTTCCCTTCAGCGGCCAGCGTATTTACCCCGGTAGGTGTCAATATGCCACCTAAGCCATAGCCTCCGGCACGTACTCTTTCTGCTAGTGTGCCTTGAGGTGATAGTTCAACTTCTAATTCTTTGGCGATCATCTGCCGTTGTGTTTCTGGGTTGGTACCTATGTGAGAAACAATCACTTTTTTCACAGAGTGAGCATCAATCAGCAGACCAATAGCGGCGCCTTCCTGAGCGGTATCATTAGCAATAACGCATAGCGATTTTTTGCCTTGACGGACCAGTTCTTTGATCAGGCTTAGGGGGGAACCAACACCCATAAAACCACCGATCATTATAGTTGAACCATCGGGTATCAGAGCGATGGCTTCAGTCACGGAAAGAGGATGTTTCAATGTAAGCCTTCCTTTAGCAGCGTTATGAAATGGATTTATCTAAGCATAATAGAGCCTAGCAAGCGTTGTTAACATTTTTTGTAGCACTAATCTGAAAAGGTTAATAACGGTTAGAACTCATAAATATCGGACTAAGTTCGTTTTTCAGAGTCTATAGTGCAGTTAAGTCGGCTTATTTTCGCTAAAATAGCGCATCGAATAGGACTCAGAGCTTAACAATGACACCGCAACGTAAACAAAAACTGATATCTACGCTTGAACGCCGTCAACCTGACCTGCAGCTCATTACTGATCAGGTGCATAAATCAAGAAACTTAGCGGCATTGATCCGAACTTGTGACGCGGTAGGCGTTCCCTATGTACACACAGTGGCACCTAAAACAGGCTATGGGTATAGCGGTACAGCAAAAGGCAGTGATCGTTGGGTCAAAACTATCCATCACGACACCTGTGAAGATGCGATTGGGCAAGCACGATCTAAAGGGATGAAAGTCTATGCGGCGCACTTCTCTGATCGCGCAGTTGATTACCGTGATGTTGATTATGCTATTCCTTGTGCCATTTTGATGGGCTCAGAAAAAGATGGCGTCAGCCAAGAAGCTGCTGACCTTGCTGACCAACATATTCTTATTCCTATGATGGGCATGGTGGGTTCACTCAATGTATCGACGGCTGCCGGCATTATTATGGTTGAGGCGCAGAACCAGCGTTTAAAAGCGGGTTTGTATAACGAGTCTCGTCTTGATCCTCAGGAGTTCAAAGATACACTTTTTGAATGGAGTTGCTCAGATATCGCTGACTTTTGCCGTAAGAAAGGGTTGGAGTATCCGCCGCTAGATGATGACTTGGTCATGGCTGACTCGGCTGCATGGTACCAAGCTTATAGAGAGGGCACAGCAGCTAAGCGTGAGTGGTAGCCAATAAACGTTAGGCCGTTTGTGGTGCGTTAAAGAGATGTATCTGTTCTTTAAGCCATTTAAGCGCTGGGTCATTACTAAATAGTGGGTGATGCACAGTTGTCATTGCTATGCTCGGAATTGAACTGGGAGGCGTAACCATACGTACCGGGAGCATTTGGCAAAAGAGCTCGGCCATATGTGAGGGTAGCGTAATAATAGCCGGTGTCTTTGAAACTAATCTGGCCGCCGCCATATAGTTGGTTGCGCGCGCAATAGAGCGGCGTGATAGATGTTGGCTACTTAGCCAGTTATCGATTGCGCTAGTGGTATCCCCCGTAAGGTCAGAAAAAACTACATGCGCGAGTGTTACAAACTGTTCCACTGATAACGATTCTTTTACTAAGTGATTATCTTTACCCACTAAGCAGACAAATTGTTCTGTTCTCCAATGCTCCACTATTAAATGTGCCGGGATCTTTTGTGTCGCATCCATGCCTACCACGATATCTACCTGCCTATTTTCCAAGCGCACAGCAGAAGCGTGCTCGCTTATCATCTCTATTTCCAATGTGATGTTGGGAGCAATGCTTTGTAGGTATGTGAGCAGATCAGGAAAGATAACTGATTCAAAATAATCTGTGCAGGCAATACTGAACGTACGATCGCTGTTATGCGCTACGAATGAAGCGGTAGGGGCGATAGTACGGTTGATAAGCTGCAGTGCTTCTCGGACATCGGGCAGCATCTCTAATGCACGAGGAGTGGGCTGCAGGCCATTCTCAGTTCTTATCAATAACGGATCATCGAGTTGTTGGCGTAAACGATTGAGCGCATGACTCATAGCTGACTGGCTCAGGAACACTTTTTCTGCGGCTTTACTGACATGACACTCACTAATAAGTGCTTCAAAAATAATCAGTAAATTAAGGTCAAACTGTCGCAGTGGTTTCATAGAGGGTACTTCATAGAAAGCTTATTGAAAGAAAAACATAAATTATTAATATTATGCATTTATATATTATAACTATGCATTTAACTAATAATTTATAGAGAGGTATTCTGTTTCTAGGTTTTGTTAAGCCGCTGGATTAGCCCGTTAAGTTTGCTTAATCGCTAGATTAATCACCGGGCTAATAGCGCTAAATATTGAGGAATAGAAGATGTCTGAGGTTGATGGTCAATCAAGTGTAAGCGTTGCTAATAGCTCGGCAGTAGCTGATGCAGATATGCCGTTGTATGGCGCTATGGGTATGACGTTCATGCAATTTCCAGCAGTCACGACACTGTCGCAATGCGATGCAGAGGTGATTGTCAGTGGTGTGCCTTTTGATATGGCAACATCGGGGCGCTCGGGTGCGCGCTTTGGGCCGCAAGGTATTCGTCAAGCATCGGTTAATTTAGTCTGGGAGGGTGCGCGTTGGCCTTGGACGTTCGCTTTGGATGATCACCTAGCAGTAGCGGATGCCGGTAACGTCATCTTTAAGCATGGTGAGCCACAAACATTAGTAGATAATCTTGAAGCGCATATTAGTGCGATTATGAATGCGGGAAAGAGCGCATTAACGTTTGGTGGAGATCACTTTATTACACTGCCCATTTTACGCGCTTACGCTAAAAAGCATGGCCCGGTTGCGTTGGTTCACTTTGATGCGCACACCGATACTTATTCTGGTGGCAGTAAATATGATCACGGCACTATCTTCCATCATGCTGTACAAGAAGGTTTGGTTGATACCGAGCATTCCTTACAAATAGGTATTCGTACGGCTTACACCGTTGAAGATCATCCGTTTGAGGTTTTGGATGCTGCTTGGGTGTGTGATCACGGACATGTGGCAACATTAGAGCGTATTCGACAACGTGTAGGAGAGAAAAAAGTCTACGTAAGTTTTGATATTGATGGATTAGACCCGGCCTTTGCTCCCGGTACAGGCACGCCTGTTGTCGCGGGGATTAGTATTGATTGCGCATTGAAAGTTATTCGCGGTTTACAAGGTTTGAATCTAATTGGTATGGATGTCGTTGAAGTGGCGCCTGCCTATGATCAGGCAGAGATCACTTCTTTGGCTGGAGCAACCTTAGCACTGGAATATCTATACGTGTTAGCGGCCAATAAAATGGCATAAAAAAACCGCCTGTTATGAGCAGGCGGTAAAGTGCATATTCAAAGAAGAGCGTCGATACCATATAGCGTGGCGACACCGTCCCCATATCTTGCTTAATACTAGTGGTCGCTTTATATACCCTCGAGTGGGTAGCTGATAAATGATAAGTACTTAGCGATATAGGCTACCTACTCAGGTGTATATATTGTCTGGTTAGGGTTCTCGTAGACTGGTTCTTATAAGCGATATCTACGGTTAAAGCAGAGAGATTAAATCATGACAAACCATACCCAGTGGAAAGCGTTGAGCGAATCTGTTGTCTTGCGTCATCAAGCCTATATTAATGGTGCTTTTCAGCCCTCCGTGAGTGGTGAAACGTTCCCCTGTATTAATCCGGCAACAGAGAAGCTGTTGGTAGATGTCGCAAGTTGTGACGAAGCTGACGTTAATCTAGCCGTAGCAAGTGCCTTGCAGGCTTATCGCTCTGGTGTTTGGTCAGAGTTAGCGCCTAAGCAGCGTAAGCAAACATTGTTGAAGCTGGCCGATTTACTTGAACAGCATAAGGATGAATTTGCGGTATTAGATACGCTGGATATGGGGAAATCGATCTCTGAAATGACAGCGATAGATATTCCAGACAGCATTGACTGTATTCGTTGGACCGCTGAATGTATCGATAAGCTTTATGGTGAAATAGCGCCAACAGGCAACGATACATTGGCCTTGATCAGTCATGAACCCGTGGGTGTTGTGGCTGCTATTACGCCGTGGAACTACCCATTAATGATGGCGACTTGGAAGCTTGCGCCAGCATTGGCCGCAGGTAACAGCGTTATCCTTAAGCCTTCAGAGAAATCACCGTTAAGTGCACTGCGTTTAGCCGAATTAGCCACTGAGGCAGGTATTCCTGATGGTGTGTTTAATGTGTTGCCAGGCTTTGGGCATACCGCGGGCAAAGCATTAGGCTTGCATCACGATGTTAATGTTCTGGCATTTACAGGCTCAACACGTGTGGCAGGTATGTTGATGGAATATGCCGGCCAATCCAACCTGAAACGTGTTTGGTTGGAAGCGGGCGGTAAGTCACCTAATCTGATTTTTGAAGACTGTGACGATGTAAAAAAAGCCGCCGCTACTGCTGCTGCCGCTATCTTCTCAAACCAAGGTGAAGTGTGTATTGCATGCTCACGTATCTATGTACAAAAAAGCATTAAAGAAGCATTTGTTGCAGCACTCGTTGAAGCGGCTAGCCATTACCAACCGGGTGATCCACTTGACCCTGCTACCAATATGGGGCCGATGGTTGATGGGGCACAGTTAGATACAGTCGCTCACTTTATTCGCTCTGCTAAAGAGGAAGGAGGAGAGGTGCTGTTGGGTGGCACCCCAGAGTACGTTGAAGGGCAGGGCTTTTATGCTAAGCCAACTATTGTTTCTGAAGCGCACAATGGCATGACATTCGTACAGGAAGAGATTTTCGGGCCAGTATTAGCGGTATGTGATTTTGATACAGAAGAGGAAGCGATCGCACTAGCGAATGACTCTAAATATGGTTTAGGTGCTTCTGTATGGACGGCTAATTTATCTCGAGCACATCGTGTTAGTCGCAAGATTCACAGTGGTATGGTCTGGGTGAATACTTGGGGAGAAGGTGATTCAACCGTTCCTTTTGGTGGTGTTAAGGCATCAGGAAATGGGCGTGATAAATCATTGCATGCGATGGAAAAATACACAGAACTGAAAAACGTCTGGATTCGTTTATAAACGAACCTGTACAAAAAAAGGTTAGCGCACTCTATGCGCTAACCTTATTTACATTATCTAAAGCTTAAATGCTTTGAGAAAACTTACCCTGCCAATGCAATCTTGTTAGAGATAGATGTATCTGATGAAGACGTCGTCGCTTCCAGCTCGCTCAAGTGCACGAGAAAGAGTGTGAATATTTCAGATTGAGTCGATGTGTTAAGGCGGGTATGGATGTTCTTACGATGAACTTTAACTGTGCCCAAACTAATATTAAGCTTGCTGGCTATCGCTTTAGAAGAGTGTCCTTGCAGTATTAGGCCGGAAATTTCTTGCTCTCGTCGCGTCAATACACCACTTCCAAAGGTGTTCAGTGCTTGCTTCATAGCACCTTCAGACTTTTCGTACTGCACATACTCTTGAGACTGCGATAACCAGAACTGGCGCACCAGTGAATTAACGATGGGATATATCTCATTGAGACGATTCAGCTCAGCACGTGTGATGGTGCCCATGCTGGATTTTCGCCCTAAAGATATTGCGCAGGTGACGTCATTATCCAATTCGATGATCAGGTTTATCTCATCAATCAAGTCGAAATCTTTATAGCAGGTTTGGTAGTATTCAGTGGTTTCGAATGAATCGGGTGCGATCTCTATTAAGCGGCTAAGCCCTGAGTTTATACCGGTTTGTATGGCATTAAACAGCGGGTCCAGAATGTATGCCTGATTAATGTAGGTACGCAGTGTTGGGCTTTGTTCAGCGGGGTCCGTGGGGTGCAAAATAATCGGTTTGAAAGATTTTTTGTAGGTCACCATCAAGATAGTACTGACATTACATTGAGTTGCTAATAGCTCTGCCAAGGCTTTTGGGAAATTACGTAAGCGAATATGATCGATAACGTAAGCAAGATCCTTCTGCCAGTTGGCTGATGTGCTGTCCAGGCTGGGTTTATGATTCATCCTGCTTCCCTCTATCTGGGTTTGTGTATAAATCGAAGTGGCCTGAGGTAATAGTTACTGGCCACTTTTGATAAATGTTATTAGCTAACGGATTTCAGTGTTAAATCAAAGCAAAGGCGTGCTTTTTCGCAGAGCTCATCGACTTCAGCATGGCTAATGACAAGAGGTGGAGAAAGCACCATACGGCTACCAACAGCACGCATAATCAAACCGTTATCAAAGCAGTGATCACGACAAATCAAACCAATATCCAGATCACTCGAGAAGAGTTCTTTGGTTTCTTTGTTTTTAACCAGAGCAATACCCGCAATTAAACCAATCCCTTCTATATGACCCACTAAAGGGTGATCTGTCAGCATGTCGCGAAGCTTTTTCTGCAGGTAAGGACCTATGTCATTAGCCACATACTCAACAATATTTTCTTGTTTCATTAGCTTTATATTGGCAATGGCTACGGCGGCTGATACGGGGTGTCCTGAGTAGGTGAAACCGTGATTAAAGTCATCATCATGCTCAATGAACGCGTTGGCAATACGATTACCTACAGCAACGGCTGCAATCGGTAAGTAACCAGAAGATAGCCCTTTAGCCATCGACATAATGTCCGGTGTAATACCTAATGTTTCGCTACCAAACCAGCTACCCGTTCGGCCAAATCCACAGATGACTTCATCAGCTGCCAGTAATACGTCGTACTTGGTGCATATTTTTTGAATTTCTGACCAGTAGTTTGCTGGTGGTACGATAACACCGCCAGCCCCTTGAATTGGCTCACCAACAAAGGCCGCAACATTATCTGGGCCTACTGCTAGGATTTTTTCTTCCAGTGCAGCCGCGCAGGCAATACCAAACTCTTCTTCTGACATATCACCCGCTTCACCATACCAATAGGGTTGGCGAATACGTTCGATATTTGGCAGTAATGGCGCGCCCTGCTTGTGCATACCGCTCATGCCACCCAGGCTAGTACCGCCGACAGTGCTGCCGTGATAGGCATTTTCGCGGCTAATCAGAATATTCTTGTACGGTTTTCCTTTAATGGCCCAAAACTGGCGCACCATACGAATAATGGTGTCGATCGCCTCAGAGCCTGAGTTTGCAAAAAAGATGTGGTTTAGGTCGCCAGGGGTAACGCTAGCAATCTCTTTGGCTAATTCAGCAACCGGTGCATGTGTTGTCTGGAAAAAAGTATTGTAGAAAGGCAGCTCGCTCATCTGTTGCGTAGCGGCGTCAGTTAGCTCTTGGCGACCGTAACCCATATTGACACACCACAGACCGGCCATACCGTCCAAAATCTTATTGCCTTCACTGTCCCAGATATAGACGCCTTCACCTTTAGTGATGACACGTGCTCCTTTTTTGTTAAGAGCACCTGTATTGGTGAAAGGGTGTAAGTGGTGGCTGGCATCAAGGGACTGAATATCTGCAGTGATTGATGAGCCGTTGTTTTTATCTGTGAGCATCTCTCTCTCCACAATGCTTTCATGAATAGTTGAAAGCGAAAAATTGTCACATTGAGTTATCAATTGTGATCATTAAATGAGGGTTTTCTACTGATGTTGTCATCAGATTATGAATTCATTTTGTGATCACAAAATTTAAAAGTCAATCAAAAAACATTCAGTTTGATATTTTTAGGATCATTTGAAGGCTTATATCAGTGTGATTTTTTGATAATTTATCGGGAAGAGAAAGTGCGCTTTGGGGCTGGGCGCACATCGATAAAGTTAGTGAGCCGCGGTTCTGGATTGTTCTATAAAACGGTGTAGTAACTCAGGTGTGCCAGCAAAGGCGATACCTTCACGAATATCAGCTGTGATGGCTAGTTGAAGCGCAAAAGCATCCTGTTTTTCTATGGCGAGCATCGCTTCATTATGCCTATCTATTACATAATGCTCCTCGAGTTTGCTGGTGGCTAAACGCATGAAAGGCCCTAACTGTAGCCATAAACTCTCAATAAGCGGCAAGGTTATCTGGTGGGGGTTAGCTGTGTAGAGTAGGCGATGGAAGTTTTGGTTAAGAATGCTTATCTGTTCAAGGTTTCCGTCCTCTTGTGCCTGATCAATCAAACGATCCAGACTATGTAATTCGGCTAATCGTGTTGCGTCTATGTAGGGTAATGCTCTGGCAGCTGCGTGCGATTCTATTGCAATGCGCGCTTCACATAACTCAGTAAATTTCATAGCCGTCATGGTGGGAACCATAACCCGTCGGTTGCCTTGTATTTCTAATGCACTTTCAGCAGACAGCTGGCGTAATGCTTCTCGTATAGGCATTGGGCTTACATCAAGTAATGCGGCTAGTTCTCTGATCGTTAGCGCACGCCCCGGCAAGATTTGGCCATTCATTACAGCGCCTCTCAACGTCTCATATACCCACTGGGTGATAGTTACAGAGTCATCGCGCTCAGTTAATGTAATTTGTATGGGAGACTTCTTGTCCATAATCGGTATCGGTTCTGGCTGTTTTTTTCTATTCTAATGCGATCACTAAACAGGGTGAAAGATTTTTTTCATAAAGTGTCAATTGACCTTGTTTTATTTTTTTGATTACATAAAATTATTTTTGTGATCACAAAGTATGGTTTTTCTTAAAGTGATTATGTGAAACTATGTACTTAATCTGCTTCGGCTAACCGAGTGCACAAAAGATGTCGAGTGAGAAACTTATATGAATTCCAAAAAAGACAATGAGTTTGACCTGTTTATTACAGACCTAAACGGCAATTTGCGCGGTAAGCGCATGCCTGGAAGCGCTTTGCATAAAGTAAAGGATGAAGGCGTAAAGCTGCCTCGCTCGGTGCTAGGTTTTGATTTTTGGGGTGATGATGTTTTAGAAAACGGTTTAGTTTTCGAAACAGGCGATAGTGATGGCGTTTGTATGCCTGTTCATGAAGGCTCTGTGCCTGTGCCTTGGGCTGAGTCTCCGCGTGACCAAGTTTTGGCGATGATGTTTAATCCAGACGGAACGCCGTTTGGTGCTGACCCTCGCCAGGTGTTAAGTGGTGTTGTTAAGCGTTTTAAAGCACTCGGTTTAACCCCCGTTGTTGCGACAGAATTAGAATTTTATTTGATGGATGGGAAGTCTGAAGAAACACAGCGTCCTCGTCCTCCGGTTCTGATTGAAGGGCATGGTCGTCGTTTGTCCGAGACTGACTGCTACTCTATAGATGAAATGGACTGCCTATCTGCGTTTTTCACTGAAGTCCGCGAAGTCTGTGATATTCAAGGTGTCCCAGCGGATACGATTATTTCTGAGCTAGGTCCCGGACAGTTTGAGATAAATCTTAACCACATTGCTGACCCCATGTTGGCTGGTGATCAGGCGATTATGTTTAAGCGCTTAGTGAAAGGTATCGCTAGAAAGCAAGGTTACTCAGCGACCTTTATGGCAAAGCCGTATGCTAAGAAAAGCGGTAATGGCATGCATGTACACTTCAGCCTATTAGATGAAGCAGGTAATAATGTTTTTGATAATGGCGGTGAAGAAGGCACTGATGTACTCAAACATGCGGTAGCTGGTTTGATGCATACCATGGCAGATAGCATGCTGACTTTTGCACCGCACATGAACTCGTATCGCCGCTTTATGGCTGGTGCACATGCGCCTACTTATGCGAGTTGGGGCTATGAAAACCGCACAGTTGCTATTCGTATACCTGAGAGCCCTCCTATTGCCCGTCGTATTGAGCACCGTGTAGCCGGTGCTGATGCTAACCCATATTTAGTATTGGCTTCTATTTTAGCGGGTGCTCTCTACGGTATCGAAAACAAG
The DNA here is from genome assembly GCA_034110685.1 of Neptunomonas sp. Lineage (GTDB taxonomy): Bacteria > Pseudomonadota > Gammaproteobacteria > Pseudomonadales > Balneatricaceae > Neptunomonas. The sequence goes on along the minus strand of JAWUYS010000135.1, from coordinate 60,676 downwards.
CTATTGCCACCGGCTCCAATTGAAGGTGATGCTAATGCTGAAAATAACGATAAGTTGGTATTGCCTAATAAGTGGGATGAATCCACAGAGATCTTTAATAAGAGCGATGTACTTAAAGAGTATCTGGGCGAAGAGTTTATCCGTGTTTATACGGCGGCAAAGCGCCAAGAGCAGAAAAAACTACATGAGCAAATCTCTGATATTGAGTATGAAGCTTACTTAGGATTGTTGTAGTTATAGCTAATAGTTAGCCTCTACTACTTTGGGCCAAATACCCCCCGATGGGTATTTAGCCCACATGCAGTGCTAGCGTAGATTTAAGGAAGTAGATAAAAATAACAATATGCAGGACTTCGATTAACGCTTAATAGTCTGTAATGAAAGAATACATACAGTACTAGTTGAGATTGTTTTATTAGAGCTGCAACTGAATACGGACGAGAATTCCTATTCGGATAATACAGGCCTAGCCTGAAATGGAGAACGTTCAATGAGTCCTAAAAAACTTGGTTTAGCAGCCGCACTGACATTCGCACTTTCTAATACTGTAGTTGCACAAGAGCAGGTTCTTAACATCTATAACTGGTCAGATTACATCAACCCTGAAGCGGTTACCCAGTTTGAGAAAGAAACCGGTATTAAAGTTAACTATGACGTTTATGATTCTAACGAAGTATTAGAAGCTAAGTTGATGTCTGGTAGCACGGGTTATGACCTTGTTGTACCAACAGGCTCATTTTTAGAACGCCATGTGCAAGCGGGTATTTATGCTGAAATTGATCATTCAAAATTAACTAATTATGCCAACTTAGATACGGTACTGGCAGAAAAGATTTCACGCCATGATGCAGGCAATAAGCACAACGTTCCTTATGCGTGGGGAACTATTGGTTTAGGTTTTAACGAAGCGATGGTTAAAGAGCGCTTGGGAGAAATGCCACTCGATACACTGGATCTGATCTTTAAACCAGAAGTGGCTGCTAAATTGGCAGATTGCGGTATCGGTTTATTAGACTCGCCAGCCGAAGTGATGTCTATTGCGCTGAACTATTTAGGACTTGATCCTAACTCCGAGAAAAAGTCAGATCTTAAAAAAGCAACCGCGCTGGTTAAATCTGTACGCTCTAGCTACAAATATTTCCATTCAGGCCAATACATATCTGATCTGGCAAACGGTGAAGTATGCGTAGCCTTAGGTTACAACGGTGATATTTTACAAGCACAGAGCCGTGCTGAAGAAGCCGGTCAAGGTAACGTGATTGGCTATGCCATTCCTAAAGAGGGCACCTTGGTATGGTTTGACCTGTTAGCCATTCCTGCGGATGCTCCACATCCAGATGCAGCTCACAAGTTTATTGATTTTGTTTTGAAGGCAGAAACTGCGGCAGGTATCTCAAACTACGTTTATTACGCGGTAGCTAATACGGCGGCTGAGCCATTATTGCTAGATGAAGTGCGTAACAATCCAGGTATTTACCCATCAGATGAAGTGAAAGCGAATCTTTTCACACAAAATGCCCATACGGCTAAATTTGACCGTTTATTAACACGCGCTTGGAGCGGTATTAAAACCGGTCGCTAACTTCTGCTTAATAACGCAATAAATTAGTGATAAGGGGTGGCGTTCAGTCTGTCCCTTATTACTCAAAGTAAGAGTCTCTAAGTAAGCCTTCCGTTTATACCTGGAGAAATCTAACTGCCAGGTTTATTTAGAGATTCCCTGATAATAATAAATACCTGAGGGGTTGTTATGACGTCGTCTCAACTTAGTGAACTATCCACGTCTACAGTAGCTAACGCTACTGAAGTGCCTTTATGGAAACAGGAAGGTGCAGAACCATTTTTGAAAATTGAAAACGTAACCAAAAAATTTGGTGAGTTTACTGCTGTCGATAATATTTCGCTGGATATCTATAAAAACGAACTGTTTTGTCTTCTAGGTGGGTCAGGGTCAGGTAAAAGTACACTTCTACGAATCTTGGCCGGGTTTGAATCGGCAACCAGTGGTCGCATTATCATTGATGGCGTGGATATGGAGGGTATTCAGCCATGGAAACGTCCTGTCAATATGATGTTCCAGTCTTACGCATTGTTTCCTCATCTAAGTGTTGCCGATAACGTGGCATTTGGTCTTCGTCGAGAAGGCGTAGCACGCAGTGAAGTAAAGCAACGTGTTGCTCAAATGTTGGATATGGTGCAGTTGGGTGCTCTTGGTAAGCGTAAACCGAACCAGCTCTCCGGTGGACAGCGTCAGCGTGTTGCATTAGCACGCTCTCTGATTAAACGCCCTAAGTTGCTGCTTTTAGATGAGCCTTTAGGCGCTCTGGATAAAAAGCTACGCGAAGAAACGCAGTTTGAGCTCATAAATATTCAAGAAGAGCTGGGTGTTACTTTTGTTGTGGTAACACATGACCAAGAAGAAGCGATGACGCTGGCGACACGCATCGGCGTCATGAATAACGGTGTGATTGTTCAAACCGCCGAGCCGCATGTGGTTTATGAGTATCCTAATAGCCGTTTTGTGGCTGAGTTTGTTGGCTCGGTTAACTTATTTGAAGGCAAGGTTGTTGAAGACCTTCCTGATAGTGTACGCATTAGCTCTAAAGAAGCCGGTGTCGAGTTATTTGTTAATCACGGTATTAGCTGTGCTCCAAATCAAACCGTGCATATGGCAATACGCCCAGAGAAGATAAAAATTAGCCGTAATAAGCCCGAACAAATTGAAAACTGTATTCAGGGTATTATCGAAGATATCGCCTATATGGGCAGCCTTTCTGTCTTTAAAGTGCGCTTAGCTAATGGCAAAGATGTACGTGTAACTCAGCCTAATTTTGTAAGGGATATGGGAGCTCGTTTTACCTGGCATGAGCAGGTTTACTTGTCATGGGATATGGATAGTAGTGTGGTTTTGACCTCATGAGTATCTCGTCAGGATCCGCCTGGATCGATAAGTCAGCATCAGGCATGGCAAGGTATAACTTATTTAGGGGCGTCAACTGGGGGCGTTTGAGTGTTATTGCTGTCCCGGGTTTGTGGTTGGGTATCTTCTTCTTTATCCCTTTTTTGGTAGTTTTCAAAATATCGTTATCCGAATCCGCGATTGCGGTACCGCCATACTCGGCGATGCTCGAATGGGATTTGGAAGAGGCTTATGCGACCTTTAAACTAAACTTTGGGAATTACCTGTATCTGTTTGAAGATACTTTCTATCTGGATGCTTATATAAGTTCGGTAAAGATCGCTTCGATATCTACCTTCTTTACACTGATAGTAGGCTTTCCGATTGCATACCTGATAGCTCGCAGTAAGCCTTCTATGCGTGTTGTGTTGCTATCCTTGGTTATCTTGCCATTTTGGACCTCTTTCTTGCTACGTGTATATGCGTGGATGGGCTTTCTTAAAAAGAATGGCATAGTGAATGAGTTCTTGTTATCCACTGGGATTATCGATCAGCCATTAGTTATGTTGCAAACTGACTTTGCTGTGTATATCGGTATTGTTTATACCTACCTGCCATTCATGATTTTACCCTTATATACCGCGTTAGAAAAAATGGATTTAACACTACTGGAGGCCGCTGAGGATTTGGGGTCACGTCCTTATCAGAGTTTCTTTTTGGTGACATTGCCTTTAGCAGTTCCCGGTATTATTGCGGGTTGTTTATTGGTGTTTATACCCGCGGTAGGTGAGTTTGTGATACCCGCGCTGTTGGGTGGTTCCGACACATTAATGATTGGCCGCGTGCTTTGGGATGAGTTCTTCCTTAATCGAGATTGGCCGATGGCATCGGCAGTGGCCATTGTGATGCTGGTAGTGTTGGTGTTACCGGTTATGTTGATCCGCAACGCCCAAGGTAAAGAGGAGGCTCACTCATGAAGCGCCGATCATTATTTTTAACTATTACCGCGAGCATGGGTTTTGTTTTTCTTTACGCGCCGGTCATTGCATTGATTGTTTATAGCTTTAACAAGTCAAAGCTCGTGACAGTCTGGGGAGGTTGGTCGTTAAAGTGGTATAGCGAACTCTTCAAAAACCAACAAATTATTGATGCCGCCCTCGTGAGTCTAAAGATTGCACTTGTCAGTGCTAGTTTGGCCGTAGTGCTGGGCACTATGGCTGGTTTTGTCTTATCTCGCATGGGACGCTTTCGTGGCAAAATGATTTTGTCTGGCTGGATTACGGCACCCTTGATTATGCCGGAAGTTATTACCGGGCTATCGCTGCTCTTATTGTTTGTTGCAATGGAAGGGATGTTTGGCTGGCCGGCTGGGCGTGGTACTGGAACTGTTATCATTGCCCATACGACGTTCTGTATGGCCTATGTGGCTGTCATTGTGCAATCGCGTTTAGCATCAATGGATGAAACCTTGGAAGAAGCAGCAATGGATTTGGGCGCCAAGCCTTCTACGTTGTTCTTCTTGGTGACTTTACCGTTGATAGCGCCGGCACTAATTTCCGGCTGGTTGTTGTCATTTACTTTGTCGCTTGATGATCTGGTTATCGCCAGCTTTGTATCGGGGCCAGGTAATAGCACGTTACCCATGGTTATCTTCTCCAAAGTACGTCTGGGCGTAACACCTGAGGTTAATGCTTTAGCCACCATTATGATTGCGATTGTAGCGGTTGGGGTGCTTGCGGCAATGTATCAGATGCGCCGACAGACCAAGCTATCCAGTGATCAGGAGTAGAATGCAAAAGAGCTTTTTAATAAAAGCGCATAAGAGCAGCATTAGCTTTAGATATTGTATGAATTCTAAGTAACTGTTTACGTAATGGTATTAAGGTAGTGGCGGATAACATGATGAAATTAGGGATTCTGGCAACAGGTATTACTCCCGATGAACTGCTGGGTGAGTTTGGCTCTTACGCGGATATGTTTGTTCAGTTGTTCAACAAAGCGGGTTGCCCGTTTGAGTACGAAGTGTTTGATGTACGTGAAGGAGGTTTTCCTGAAAGTGCTTCGCAGTGTGATGGTTGGGTTATTACGGGTTCAAAGTTTAATGTTTATCAGAACTTGCAATGGATGCAGCAGCTTAAAAAGTTGATTCTTGATATCCATAAAGCTAACAAACCGATGGTCGGTATCTGCTTTGGTCACCAAATTATTGCTGAAGCGTTTAACGGAAAAGTAGATAAGTATGAAGGTGGTTGGGGGGTAGGCTTGCAGCGTTATGGGCTAACGGGCGAGTTTGACTTCCTACCTACAGATGTAAACTCGTACGTTATCAATGCGATGCATCAGGACCAAGTCGTTGTTAAACCAGAGAATGCGAAAGTGTTTTCGGCATCAGATTTTTGCCAGTATGCTGGGCTTATCTACGATGATCGTATTATTACTTTTCAGGCCCACCCTGAATTTACTATCGAATACAGTGATCCACTGATTGATTTACGTAAAGGTGAGGTTATCCCCACTGACGTGTCAGAACAAGGGTTAGCAACACTACGCCAACCAGAAGCAGCAACCGACTCTTTAGAGATAGCTCATTGGATGGCTAAGTTTTTAAATAATAGAGCAGTAAGTTAGTTACTGCTTCATACCATCGTTGAATATCTGAAAACGATAATTGAAAAATTCTGTTAAAGGCCTAAAGTAGCACTTTATGGATATTTACTTAATTATCAAAACATTGCATATCATCAGTTCTACTATTTTATTTGGAACAGGTTTGGGGATCGCATTTTTTTTGTTGCGATCCTACTTTACTCAAGACCTCCATGAAAAACTATATTCAGCTCGGGCTACGGTGTTAGCTGATTATATTTTCACTTTTCCTGCTGCTATTTTACAACCACTCACTGGCGCATGGCTTGTATGGAAAAGCGGGTATGCTTGGACTGATTTTTGGTTGGTCTCTTCTTATGTGTTTTTCGCTGTTGCGGGAGTTTGTTGGTTGCCTGTTGTATGGATACAAATACAGCTTAAAAAAATATTGGAACAGAGTATTAAAAACCAAACAAGGTTGCCGCAGCGATACCACAAGCTATTTAAAGTATGGTTTATTCTCGGTTGGCCTGCTTTCATTGGCTTTGTGTCGATCTTCTTTCTAATGGTAGGGAAACCAATATGACAGATACGGCTGATAGAAGTGGAATATGGTTTGTATACGATGGTGCGTGTCCTCTATGTGAAAGCGCCGCTTTAGCTTTACGGATAAAAGAAAAGTACGGACCTCTCCATCTTTTAAATGCGCGAGAGCATTTAGACCACCCGCTTATTCAAGAAATTAATGCACAAGGATTTGATATTGACGAAGGCATGATAATTTACGATGGACGTCGTTTTTATCATGGTAAAAGTGCACTGTCTTTTATGGCTAAATTTGGCGATAGTAAAGGTATGTTTAATATCATTAATCGTGCATTGTTTTGGTCAGATAATATTGCATCTGTTATGTACCCTTTGCTGCGAGGCATCAGGAATTTATTGTTGCGAAGGAGAGGGATAGTTCTGATTGATAACCTTAATAAGAAATCTGTACCCATATTTCAAGATGTCTTTGGTGATGCTTGGCATGACCTGCCGGTAGTAATGAAAAAGCACTATGCGAACCGGCCATATAGTAATGATATTACTACGGTGGCTGGCCATTTAGATGTAATGTGTGCGGGGCCAATAAAGCTATTTTCTCCTCTCTTTTGGCTTATGAAAGGCATTCCTCCGCATAATGAAAGCAATGTTCCGGTAACTGTTCATTTTAAGAGCAATGAAGAGACAAAAGAGTTCTGTTTTAATCGAATCTTTCATTTCAAAAACCATAAAAGCTATTCGTTTCAATCTCGAATGATCCAAACAACGGGTAATGAAATGATAGAGGTCATGCGTTTTGGTTTGGGTTGGAAAATGAGTTACATGTGGGAAGATGGCTGCGTGAAGCTTAAACACAAAGGGTATGTAGTTGCCTTGTTGGGTTACTTTATTCCAGTCCCCATTAGTTTTTTAATGGGCCAAGGAAATGCAACAGAACAAGCGGTTGACGATGATACTTTTGAGATGTGTGTAGAAATCACTCATCCCTGGTGGGGTAAGATTTACGAGTATAAAGGACGTTTTACGATAAAGGACAAAGCATGATTCATCGTGTACTTGTTATTGGTGGTTATGGGAACTTCGGCAGTTTTATTAGCAAAACATTAGCAAAAGAAAATAATATTCAAGTGGTGGTTGCTGGGCGCTCTTTAGAAAAAGCGACGTATTTCGTTTCTACGTTACAAGCCGCCAATAAAGCAGAAGCGGTTATGCTGGATATTAGTGCTGATATTACAAATGAGCTCAGGAACATTGCCCCTTCTATTGTAATACATACATCTGGTCCGTTTCAGAATCAAGGTTATGATGTTGCAAAAGCCTGTATTGAGAAAGGCGTACATTATATCGATTTGGCGGATGGGCGGGAGTTTGTTGAAGGGATTGTGGACCTAAATGAACAAGCGAGATCAAATAATGTTTTAGTGGTTAGCGGTGCTAGTTCCGTGCCCTGTTTGACGGCTGCATTAGTCGATTACTATCAAGACCAGTTTGATGTGTTAGAAAGCCTTGATTATGGCATTACCACTGCGCAAAAAACGGCACGTGGTTTGGCAACTACTGCTGCTATTTTAAGTTATACGGGAAAACGGTTTGAGACACGGATCAACGGCAACCGTAAATTCATACATGGCTGGCAGGGACTACGAGCACGAAAATACAAAAGCCTTGGTTGGAGGTTGTTAGGTAATTGCGATATTCCTGACCTTGCGTTATTTCCTAAGCGCTATCCTCAACTAAAAACTATTCGCTTTTATGCTGGCTTAGAGATTCCTTTGGTTCACTGTGCATTGTGGGGGCTTTCTTGGTTGGTGCGCATAGGTGTAGTAAAAAGATTGGAAAAGGCGGCCCCAGCTTTATTACGACTATCTTTTCTATTTGATTTCTTAGGATCTGATAAAAGCGCATTTCATATGACGCTAGCAGGAAAAGATACGAGTGGAAAAGCAAAGATGATTACATTCGAGTTGTTAGCAAAGTCAGGCGATGGCCCTTATATACCATGCATGCCCGCGATACTGATGACCAAAAAAATTGCTTCGAGTAACTTTTTAGAACGTGGTGCTCATCCATGTGTTGGATTTATTACCCGAGATGAATATCTTAGCGCTTTAAGTGAGCTTGATATAAGCTGGGAGTTGGATTGAGTGCCTTAGTATGCAAAAGAAAGCATGGCTAAGCTCAGTTGTAAGGCAAATTTATTGAAGTGTGAAAATTAGAGATGTTGTATAACAGATAAAAAAGCGGATGCTTTCGCACTCCGCTTTTTATCATCATTCGGGAAGAGCCGTTATTAGTTGATCCGCAATAGATTTGGTCTGCTTACTAATAATTTGGCTGTTGTGGAAATACGGTTGATCCACAAGTTTTTACGAACCAGACGGGCTTCACGTTTGTTTAATTTCTTGTATTCAGCACTTAAACGTAGGAAGTAATCTTTCTCAGCTTCACCGTGGGCTGGCTGATGGTTTTGTCTGAATTCATTGAGCTTTGTCATAAGGTTTTCTTGGTGTCCTAAATAGTCTGTACAGACTGTCAAAATTAACCATCAGCGTATAAGGCTGAAGCGGCTTAATTATAAAAAATTAGGAGCGTATCTTAGAGCTGTTGTTGCGTCGCAACAAGAGATGTTTTTTTGTCATAGTCATGAGAATAATTCATCATTTGAATAGGGCTTATTAATAACTCGTTAATAAGCCCTAAGTCAAAAAAAAGGGTGAAGCTATTGTAGATTTCCGGTTCCTAAATTTAGCTTTTTCATATACTGGGCAAGCGCCTGATCAGCTGTGCGGTTAGATTGGCTCAATGCTGTGTAAACACCTTCCTGATCTTCACTTTTACGAAGCTGGCCTAACTTAAGCTTACCGTCAATACGTGATAGTTCTATTTTAATACCAACGATACCTGCCAATAACTTATCTCTGAATTCGTCAGTGATAATCTCTCTTTTCTCAAGTAGTGCAGGTTCATATTGATGAACTACTTCTTCCACCGCCTCTAATGTTTGTTTGTCGTTCAACAAGGTCGCGGTTCCATATGCATGAACCGCTGCATAATTCCACGTAGGTACTGCAGGTGCGTGGGCATACCAGCTGGGAGAAATGTAGCTATGTGGGCCAGAGAATATGATGAGAACTTCTGCGTTTTCAAGCTCTTTCCAATGAGGATTGGCTTTTGCGCAATGACTATAAAGCACGCCGTATTCACCTTCGTTACGATGTAAAACAAAGGGGATATGTGTGCCGGTTAGGGAGCCTGAGATAATGACACCAAAGCCAAATTCTTCAATAAAGTCGTGAGTAGTCGACAGGTCGATCATCTGCATGTTTTTAGGGGTATACATAATATTCCTTGTTACTTTTCAACGGTTGCCATTTTCAATCCAGCAAACACAAGCATGCTACCAGCGGTACGGTTGATCCATTTAATGATGAAGGGCTTGATGCTCATTCTGAGTGATTTGTATCCCAAATACGCATAGAGCGAGTAACAAAAGAGATCGAGTAGCACGGTGATTAAACACAGTGTTATGAGTTGTGGTGCGATAGGGCGTGAGATATCAATAAACTGTGGTAATAGTGCAGAAAAGTATAGAAGCGCTTTGGGGTTGGATAACTCTAATATAAAACCTCGCAGAAAAGTTTTATGTATCGCCGCACGTCCTTTATTCGATGCGGATATGCTCAATGGCCCGACATTGCTGAAAATAGCGCCAAACCCCAGGTAGAGTAGGTAGAGAACACCTATCCATTTAATAATGCTAAACAAGGTGCTCGATGCAATGATGAGTGCAGAGATGCCTGTGGCCGATAAGCCAAAGAATACTACATTGGCCGCAGCGATACCTGCAATGACTAAGGTTGATCTCTTAAAGCCATTTGAGGCAGCCTCAGCAGTTACGGCAATAGCAGCAGGCCCTGGTGACAGCACGACTACAAAGGTAGTCGCTATAAATAACATTAACGTATCGAGTGGAATCATAGTGTTACCAAAGGTTTTTAGCTGAAAAGAAAGAACAATGATGTTTTATTTCAGCTTTTGCTCACTAGATTAACAGCCAGCAATAGTGTGTATAGACCCACTACCAGTCTGTTTAGCAGAGCCACTCTAGGAGATCACTGTAGGGATGTTTTGGCTGCTATTCAGCTGTGTGAATATGCAGCCAATTTAAAATGCTTTTTTATATACTAAACATTGAGTAGTAGAAACTCGCGTTCCCAAGAACTAATCACTTTATGGAAGGTTTCAAATTCGGCACGCTTTACGCCGATATAAGCATCAATAAAGCGGGAACCCATAATTTCACGAAGCTCTGGGCATTCTTCTAATAAGCGCAGGCCCTCTTCTAGCGAGCGGGCAAGCTCTACAGTATCGCCTTCTTCTGCGGCTGCATTATAGGTGGGTTTGGTTGGCCGTATTTTCCCTTTTAGACCTAAATATCCGCAGGCAAGGTTGGCCGCAATAGCAAGATAAGGGTTACTGTCTGAGCCTGGAAAACGGTTTTCAATTCGGGTCGCTTCAGGCTCGGCTTTAGGAGCTCGTAGCCCTGTTGTGCGATTATCTATGCCCCACTTCATATTGACTGGGGCCGATATGTCGGGCGCAAAGCGGCGGTATGAGTTGACGTTAGGTGCATAAAAGCTAATAGCACTGGGTGTGTATTTTTGTAACCCGCCTAAGTAGTGATAAAAAGTTTCACTGTAGTCGCCATTTTCAGCACTAAAGACATTTTTACCTGTCTTTACATCGATTAGACTCTGGTGAATATGCATAGAACTTCCGGGCTCATGCTGCATAGGTTTAGCCATAAAAGTCGCATAGATATTATGCTTGAGAGCGGTCTCGCGTAAGGTGCGTTTGAAGACGAAAACTTGGTCGGCTAGCTTTAGTGGATCGCCATGAAGGAAGTTTATCTCCATTTGTGCGGCACCGGATTCGTGTATCAGTGTATCTACATCCAAGCCTTGGGCTTCACAGTAACTGTAAAGAGTATCAATGACAGGGTTAAACTCATTAACAGCATCAATGCTGTAAGACTGTCGTGCGGTTTCTCGTCGGCCTGAGCGGCCAGTGGCTGGTTTTAATTCATTATCAGGGTCGATATTTTTTTGTATAAGGTAGAACTCAACTTCGGGTGCAATAACAGGGCGTAGCCCTTCTTTTTCAAACAAAGCGAGTACTTGGCGAAGTACGGTACGTGAAGATAATGGGTGCAGTCCGCCTTGAGTGTCATAACAGTCGTTGATGACTTGAGCGGTGGGCTCATCTGCCCAAGGAACAATGCGCAGAGTTTCTGGATCAGGTACTAAAATCATGTCTCGATCACTGGCGTCGACAATGTCGTAGTGGTTGGCTGCCCAATCGCCGGTCACTGTTTGCACAAGCAACGTTTCAGGTATACGCCCTCCTTGCTCAGCGAGGAATTTTTTAGTGGGATAAAATTTCCCTCGTGCATTTCCGGTCATATCCGGCAGAGTGGATTCTACTTCTGTGATAGCGTGATCTTTGAGAAATTTTTCTACGGCTTCCATAAATCACCTTCATATTTTCTCGTCTATATTGCCCTGCTATTCATTCTGTATGTTATTGCAACAGGGTGTTTGTAATAGTGAATATAATAAATATAGTGCCTGTTGATATTTTATGTTGTTATTGTTTCATTCACGATAACCCTAAAACAAGGTAAGAGACGACCTCAATTATGGCTGAATATGCTCCCTCATATTATATGGATACGGCGAACACGCTTGGTGATGATTCGTGCTGTCATGCGGAGCTCGTTGGCGAGGTAAGTGCGGATGTTTGCATTGTGGGCGCAGGTTACACGGGTCTGTCTGCTGCATTACATCTAGCAGAAAAGGGATATTCAGTAATACTGTTGGAAGCAGAAAAAGTCGGCTGGGGTGCTTCTGGTCGTAATGGTGGCCAGGTTTGTCCTGATCATAATATGGAATACCAAGCGCTTAAAAGTAAGGTTGGCGCTGAAAATGCTAAAGCGCTATGGGATATGTCTATTGAGTCAGTGGCATTAGTGAGGCAGCTTATTACACAGCACAATATTCAGTGTGATCAGAAGCAAGGAGTACTACATGTTGCAGCAAAAGCATCTCATGTTAACGCGCTGCAAGAGTCGGTTGAACATAAGCAAAAAGAATTGGGTTATGAAGCAATTCGCTATCTTGCTCGTGATGAAGTACAAACGATGCTGGGTACTGATCATTTCCATGCAGGTGAGTATTGGAGTGATGGTATTCACTTGCACCCGCTTAATTATGCGTTAGGGTTAGCGGACGCGGCTCTAAGTGCTGGGGTCAGTATTTATGAGAATAGCCGGGTAAGCGCATACAAAACCGGAGCGGATACTCGTGTTAGTACCGCGCAGGGAGAGGTTAAAGCACGTTATATTTTGCTAGCTTGTAATGGTTATATAGAAAACCTAGAGCCAAGAATTACTAGCAAGATCATGCCTATCAATAATTTTATGCTAGCAACTGAGCCATTGAGTGATGAGTTGTGCCACAGAATTAACCGAGACGATGTCGCTGTCGCTGACTCAAAGTTTGTTGTTAATTATTTTAAGCTGTCAGCTGATAATCGCATGTTGTGGGGCGGTGGTGAAAACTATACACGGCGATTTCCGCAGGATATTAAGCGCTTTGTACAAAGGCATATGCTTGAGGTTTACCCTGAGTTAGCGGGCGTGAAAGTCGATTATGGATGGGGCGGAACGTTAGCAATTACGCTGAATCGTATGCCTTACTTTGCCCGCATAGAGGATAACCTCTTTGTTGCGCAAGGATATTCTGGCCACGGTGTGGCTTTGGCTACCTTCGGTGGCAAGCTAATGGCGGAGGCGGTTAGTGGTAGTGCAGAACAATTTGATCTGTTTGCAAAAGTACCTACCCCGGACTTTCCTGGAGGTACCTTGCTACGCTGGCCGGGCTTAGTGGCCGGTATGTTGTATTACTCATTACGTGATAGGTTTCTATAGTTAACTTATCACTTAATATAAGTTAAAAATAAATGAATTTAATAACCTATTGAACTGGGCATAATTGCATCAATGATATCGAATTGTAAGATCAATACAGCTCAGTCTGTTTAGCATCTATTTACAACCTATGAGGTGGCGAATGAATAAAAATAACGACGACCAGGCACTTTGCGGTTTATCTCAAGAGCAGCTAGATGCTCATTGGATGCCATATTCAGGCAACCGAGAATTTAAGAAAGACCCACGTCTTATTGTTTCTGCAGAGGGTAATTATTATACATCTGCTGATGGTCGAAAAATTTTTGATGGGCTCTCAGGCTTATGGACTTGTGGTGCTGGGCATAGTCGCCCGGAAATTACTGAAGCCGTAAGCCGTCAAGTTAAAGAATTGGATTACTCTCCTGCTTTCCAATACGGCCATCCAAAGTCATTTGAATTGGCGCATCGTATTACTGAATTAATGCCTGAAGGGCTAAATCGTGTTTTCTTCACCGGTTCTGGTTCTGAAGCTGTAGAAACTGCATTGAAAGTTGCTCGTGCTTACTGGCGCAAGAAAGGTCAGGCGAGCAAAACGCGCTTTATTGGTCGTGTTAAGGGCTACCACGGTGTTAACTGGGGTGGTGTGAGTGTCGGTGGTATCGTCGGTAACCGTGTGCTTTATGGACAAGCACTAGATGCCGTACATTTGCCGCATACGATGCTGCCAGAGAACCTGTTTACTAAGGGTATGCCAGAAACTGGCGCGCACTTAGCTGATGAGCTGGAAAACTTACTCGCGCTGCACGATGCGTCTAATATTGCCGCTGTTATTGTTGAGCCATTGGCAGGTTCTGCTGGTGTGATTCCACCTCCTGTTGGCTATCTTAAACGCCTACGTGAGATCTGTGATAAGCATAATATTTTGCTCATTTTTGATGAAGTGATCACAGGCTTTGGCCGTATGGGCTCTAATACAGGAGCAGAAGAGTTCGGTGTTGTACCTGATCTGATGACAATAGCGAAGCAGCTGACCAATGGTGTTATTCCTATGGGAGCTATGGTTGCTAAGCAGGAAATCTATGACACCTTTATGGAAGCGGGTGGCGCAGAGTACATGCTGGAATTGCCGCACGGTTATACCTATTCAGCACACCCAGTAGCCTGTGCTGCTGGTCTTGCATCGTTGGATATTTTGGCGCAAGACAAGCTGGTTGAAAGAGTCAAAACTGTTTCTCCACAGTTCCAAGAAATGCTGCATAGCTTGAAGGGTACAAAGTATGTCTCGGATATTCGGGACTACGGATTAGCCGGTGCTTTAACCATTGAGTCTGCTCCGGGAGAGCCTGCATTGCGTCCTTTCCAGATTGCGATGAAGTGTTGGGAAAAAGGTTTTTATGTGCGGTGTGGTGGTGACACTATTCAGCTGGGTCTGCCATTTACCGTTGAGCATGCAGAAATAGATAACGTAACCAATGCGCTAGGTGAGTCGATTAACGAACTTGCATAAGCTTGCAACAATAAAAAAATTCGAGGAAAGAAGATGACAACTGTAGGCCATTTAATTAACGGTGAAATGCGTACTGATGCTGCGCGTACTCAAGATGTATTCAACCCAGCAACAGGTAAAGCTACTAAGCAAGTGGCGCTGGCATCAACAGAAACTGTTGAAGAAGCGATTGCTGCTGCACAGGCTGCTTTTCCTGAATGGCGTAATACGCCAGTGGGCAAACGTGCGGCTGTTATGTTTCGTTTTAAAGCTTTATTAGAGCAAAACGCTGATAAAATTTGCCAGATGATCGGTGAAGAGCATGGCAAAATCAGCCATGATGCAGCGGGCGAATTACAGCGTGGTATTGAGAATGTTGAGTATGCTTGTGGTGTTGCCGAGCTGCTTAAGGGTGAGCATAGTAAAAATGTAGGCCCAAATATTGATTCATGGAGTGAGTTTCAGCCGTTAGGTGTTGTTACAGGGATTACACCTTTTAACTTCCCTGCGATGGTACCGCTATGGATGTATCCTATGGCTATCGCCTGCGGTAATACATTTATATTGAAGCCTTCTGAACGCGATCCTAGCTCTACGTTGTTTATCGCCCAACTGCTTCAAGAAGCAGGTCTTCCTAAAGGCGTAATGAACGTAGTTAACGGTGATAAAGAAGCAGTTGATGTATTGTTAACGGATGTTCGTGTTAAAGCCGTAAGCTTCGTTGGATCAACACCGATTGCTGAGTATATCTACAGCACAGCCAATGCAAATGGCAAGCGCTGCCAGGCTTTAGGTGGTGCGAAAAACCACGCGATTGTTATGCCAGATGCTGATATGGATAATGCGGTTAACCAGCTATTGGGTGCTGCTTTTGGCTCATCAGGCGAGCGTTGTATGGCTCTGTCTGTTGCTGTTGCAGTAGGTGATCAGGCGGCAGATGCATTGGTTGCTAAAATGAGTGTTGCCATGCAGTCGTTAAAAGTCGGCGCAGCAACTGATAGCAGCAATGACTTTGGTCCTGTTATTACACGCCAGCACCAGCAGAAAGTTGTGGGCTATATCGATAGTTCAGAGCAAGACGGAGCAACAGTTGTCGTTGATGGTCGTAACCCTCAGGTAGCTGGCTACGAAGAAGGTTTCTTTGTTGGCGCGACATTGATTGATGGTGTAACGCCTTCAATGGTTAGCTATCAGGAAGAGATTTTTGGTCCTGTATTGCAAGTCGTACGTGTTAATACGATGGATGAAGCGATGCAGCTGATCAATGATCATGAATACGGAAATGGTACTTGTATCTTTACCCGTGATGGCGAAGCAGCACGTTACTTCTCTGATAATATTCAGGTGGGTATGGTCGGTATCAATGTACCACTACCTGTACCTGTTTCTTATCACAGTTTTGGTGGTTGGAAGCGCTCATTGTTTGGTGATCTTCACGCGTACGGTCCAGACTCAGTACGTTTTTACACTAAGCGTAAAACGATTACTCAGCGTTGGCCTTCAAGCGGTGTACGTGAAGGCGTATCGTTCTCTTTCCCTAGCTAGATGTTTTTCTGAGGAGCTATGTTTTGCTCCTCAAATTTTCTCCCTGGAGTAGTCTGTTCTATCTTTGATAGCTCCTACTTTATCGATAGTGGCTACTCTATTAACACGTCTTACTTTATTGCTAGCTCTATCCTTTTTGCAGGCTTCTGATTTATCAGAGCCTGCTTTTTTATGGGCGCGGCAAGAAGACAGTAATAGCGCAAGCACAGGGCCGTTATTCTGAGCTTGCATGAAGGCTACTAATCGCGGACTTCTCTTTAGCTAATCGTGGTTCGATATTTTCTTTCGTTAGTTTGAACTCAGTATTGCTTGATAAAATGTGTTCAATAATCACCTCCCCAAGCTCTTCTCGGTAGTGCGATGGCTCCCAATACCACTTCATGAATTTTCCACGCCCTTGGGGAACTGGTTCAAGGGTATATCGGTTGAAACCACTGAAATCTAATAGGGTTCCATGAGGGAAAAAGTCTAATATGGATAGCTGGTTAACTAGCTTTCGCTTCCACGCTAGATAGAGTTCGAAATGGCCTGTTTGATTAACAATCTCAAGATATCGATGATGGTAAGGGCTGATAAAGATATCCAGTTTAATACCTTTGCTTTTCAGCGCATCAACCAATATTTTCAAAGAGTTAAAGCTGCTGGATTGTCCCTGCTTATCCGCTAGGCTGTATGATTTTCCATTTAGTCTTTTTAGTAGTTCTTGTCGCTTTTGGTCAAACAGAGCTTGAGTGCCTTCATTATTGACGATAGGGATAAAACCCTGTGCTTGATTGAATCCGTCCAGGGTTGTGTAGTTTGTTTGTTGGTGTTGTCTCGCTAGGGTTTTGATACTCGCAAGGGTTGTGTCCAGCGAATATAAAGTGGCTAAGCGCGCTTTTATATTATTATTGAAGTAATAAGGATTGGGCTGTTGCAGTAAAGTTAATGGCATATTAGAACTAGGATAAGGTTTAGGTGGCCAGTTAACTGTAGATGTTGAACGTTGGAGAAAATCTAAAAAATCGATGCTTAATATTACACGCTCAGGTGTGCTTGTTTCTAGCAAATTTAGTAGATGTTTGGTTTGCGTACCTACTCCTGCACCTCTTATTCCAAGGTTATAGACTGTCTTTTCTTTAAAAAGGGCGCTGCTAGGGTTAAGGCCTAACTCCGGTCGAGAGTTACCTAATATGACTATATCAGGATTAACGTGCCGCCATTGGTAGGCTTTTGTTAGATATATTTTGTCTCCCGCTTCTGTTTTATGACAATTTAACCCCTCTATACAGCGGTTATGCCAGACCGCAAAGGGATCTGTTGCCCAGTTTAATGAAGCGACAACTACTAGCAGTAAGGCTGTGACAGTAGAAAATTGTTTTAGATAAGTGTTCATACTGTCCTTTAAAACTGAAAGTAGAGGAAGTCGCTGACTTGCCCAAGCGTCATTAAACCAATGACGAGCAACAATGATGAAAAGCTTGCCCATACCAGTGCTGGTTGCCATGCAAGCTTACGAATGAAGCGTGGAGCAAGCCAAAAACCAGCGCCTGCTGTTTCTTCTATATTGGTTAGCGATGCGCGATGCTGGCGAAATAGATCTTGTACAGTAGGCAAACAAACAACAACAGGGATAAGTAATAGACAATAGATCCATGCTGATACTAAATGGCTTGCACCACCGTGGTAGCCTGTCACTCCCCATAATTGAAGCATTACACCTACCTCACCTAAGCGGGCTAGGATGGCCATTGGTATCGCGACACCGTTTAGCCCAACCATTCCTTGTAAAATACTTAATGCTCCGTCCAAGCTGGTGGCACGGAAAAAGCCCCATGCAACGATGACAGCCAGCATAGTGATGAGCCAAGCAATAGATGCATGCAATTGTAACCAAGTATGGCGTTCACTCAATAAGCGCCAGCCTTGGTGTACCGCTAGAAAACCTCCGTGAAGAGCTCCCCAAATGACGAAATTCCAACCGGCTCCATGCCATAGCCCACCTAATAGCATTGTCGTCATAAGAAAAAGATAGCGATAGCCTTGTCCTTTACGATTCCCCCCAAGAGGTATGTAAATATAATCTCTGAGAAAGCGCGATAATGTAATGTGCCAGCGTCGCCAAAACTCGGCGATAGAACGGGCTTTGTAAGGAGAGTAAAAGTTAAGAGGGAGAATGATGCCAAACATGCGTGCTAAGCCTAGCGCCATGTCTGAATATCCTGAAAAATCGAAATAGATTTGAAAGGTATAAGCGAGTATGCCAGACCATGCGAGCAATAAATCAGGTGCAGAACCTGCATCTGCTGCATTAAAGACAGGGTTGGCGTAGTCGGCCATACCGTCAGCTATCACCGTTTTCTTAAAAAGTCCAATCGCAAAAATACTGATACCGATCGCAATATGATTTGCGCTAATACGAAACGCATTATTACTTTGAAACTGTGGCAGCATCTCTTTGTGATGGACTATAGGTCCGGCGATCAGTTGTGGAAAGAAAGTTACAAATAAAGCGTAATGAATAAAGCGATATTCTTCAGTCACTTGTTTATAAGAGTCGACTAGATAAGCAATTTGTTGAAACGTAAAAAAGGATATCGCTAATGGCAAAACTATATTTTCGATAGACCAATCGCTATTGGTTAACCAGGCTAAATTGAAAACCAAAAAGCCTGCATATTTGAAGTACCCTAAAACGGCAAGATTACCTACTACCCCCGCAGTTAGTAGCCATTTACTTTTAAGATTGTAGATGTATCGCCCCAGGTGGTAGTTACACACCATAGAACTAAGAATAATCAGAAGGTAACTAGGGTCCCACCAGCCATAAAAGAATAAGGAAGATAATACTAACCAGAGTATGGCTGATTCGTTGCCGAAGCGGCTGGCTATCCAAAAGAAGCCAAATAAAACAATAGGAACAAATCCAAATATGAATTCGGCGGAGTTAAATAGCATTAGATACCTTTCTTATTTGAAGATCCGTTCGTTAAGAGTTCCTGTATATTATCATTGGGAAGAGTAAAAAACTGCAGGCTTTTAGTTCTGATTCTTTTAAAAAGTGAGATGTGAACAGCAGGTGTATATAGCTTTATTTAAAGCTAAAAAAGCAGACGAATCTAGATATAGATTCGTCTGATAAAAGATGTAAAGCGTTATGAGTTGTTTAATTTCCCATTATTAAATGTGGTAAAAATAGCGACAGTTCCGGAACAAATGTGACGAGTAGCACCATAGGTAAATGGCCAAAGCAGAGGAACTTTAGAGTGGGTTTTATATATTTATCCAATGAGAGTTTACTAACCCCTCCTGCCATATAAAGCATCGGAGCACAGGGTGGAGATACATTACCTAACCCTAAGTTCACACCAACGACAGCGGCAAAGTGAATAGGATCTATGCCCAACTGTTGTATTACCGGCAAAAAGATTACCGCTGCCAATACACTGCCTGAAATATCATCAACTATCATGCCGATGAGTAACAGTAGAACATTGATTAACAGCAAAATCACATACTTGTTATCCGATATCTGCAGTAGTGCTTCTGCTAACTCTTTAGGGACTTGCTCAAGAATCATCGCCCGGCTCATGATGAACAGGAAAAACAGTACAGCCATAATGGAGCCAGTCATAGTTACGGCTCGAACCGTAACAGAACCTAGGCTGCGTAGTGATAAGCCTTTATAAACAAAGAGGCCAACAGGGATCGCATAGATCACGGCAATGGCGGCTGCTTCAGTTGGTGTGGCAATACCGCTATAAATAGCGCCGAGGATAATGATCGGCATAAGCAGAGCAAATCCAGCACTGTAACCGGCTTTAGCAACACCCACAGTCGCGTCTTTAAACGAAAGCGGTGCTTCTACTTTAATTTGGTCATTATTACGTAAGAACCAGAAGTTAAGTATGCAATACAGCAGCGTTAGCATAATTCCTGGGATAATTGTTGATAGAAACGCCGCTCCTACTGAAAGCCCGCCCGTGATCGAGAAGATGATCATGGGAATACTGGGGGGGATCATCAATGCTAAGACGGAAGAGCAAGCCACCAGTGCCGTAGCATGCCCCTCTGGGTAGCCTTCTCGCACCATGCGTGGAATCATAATTTGGCCGATTGCCGCGATAGCGGCAGATGAACTACCGGAAATTGCACCAAACAACGCACATGTAAGAACAGTAACAGCGCCTAATCCACCTTTGATACGGCCTACAAAGGCGTTAACAAAGTTGAGTAGCTTATCGGATATCCCGCCTTCGGCCATTAATATACCGGCAAAGATGAATAAGGGTAGCGCTAGTAATGCAAAACCACTGGCTGTTTTAAAGCCGTGAGGGATCAAAAAAGATATGTTATTGCCTGTGGTGTAGGCAAAAGTCAGTGCGCCAATACCGAAAGAAAAAGCGACAGGGATTTCAGCCAGCAGTAAAATGACGACCAGCAGCATAGTAAGAAGAAAAATAGTCATTTTAGGTTACTCCTGATGACAACGAGCCTGGCGGCTTTTGCGTAATGCTCGAAACTCATTGATGGCTTCCAGAAGAAAGTAGCCAGCCATCATTGAAAAGCCCACAATCATGCTGCCGCTCCAGAGTCCACGAGGCCATTGGAGGTTAATGCTCATGCGCCCTTTATCAATAACGAATAGTGCATACTTAAAGGCGAAGTAACCAAAAATACAGGCCGCTGTCATACTGATGATGGAACCTGCAAAACGAATCATATTGATTTTGTAAGGGTCGGTAATGATGAGGGTAACAATGCCGCCGTGTATGTGTTCTCGTACACGGGTTGCGTAACCCATACCTAAAAAGTAGATCCAAACGCCCAGTAATACAGCAGCTTCTTCTATGCCTGCGAAAGGGGATTCGATCACATAACGCATGATGATCTGGCCGAACATTAAAAAGGATAAACCGAGTCCTGCCATGATCATCAGTACGCGAAAGATCCAGTCGAGAATCTGCTCGAATTTTATTAAGAAGCGTTCTATACCTTGAGGCTCATCTTCAGGAATGGCACTTAGGTGAGGGGGAGCGGGGTGGTCAGATAGGTCGGGATCAAAGTTATAAACGCTGCTATCACCCGCAGTGTGTTTTTGCACGGTCATCGGGGCTACCTCTAAGAGGTTGGAGGAAATGCCGCCATCTCATAGAGAGGTGGCGGCGTAGACATCATTAACTAATTTTAAATATTGATTAGTTAATGCCTGCGATTTTTCGCATCATGCCCATTATTTCGCTACCCACGATTGTTTCCATGTATGGCCATTCGCTGGCATACAATGCTTGTTTCGCTTTTTCCAGCTCTTGGTCATTTAGCTCTACGATTTTAATACCGTGGTCGCGTACTTTTTCCAAATAGCTGTTGTCGATTGCTTCAGCTTCTTGCCATGCCCATTTGAGTGTTTCGTTAGCGGCTGCTTGAATTTTCTCGCGCTCAGCAGCTGGTAGATCTTCCCACCAATCTTTATTGACTAACCAAAAAGCATGTTCAAAGTAGTCACGTGTCAGAATGTAGCTTTCTAGCACATCGCGCATCTGCCAAATTTCAACAGCAGGACCAAAAGCACGTCCATCAACTGTGCCTAGCTGAAGCCCTGTATAAAGCTCAGAAAAAGGCATTGGTACGGCAGAGAACCCCCAGTTTTTAAAGCGCTGAACAGCAAGTGGTGTAGGTACTACACGCATTTTTATGCCTTTAGCATCTTCTGGGAAGTTTGTAGGGATTTTTCCTACACCTTTACGAATAGTGATAGAACCAAAACCAGCAGGGATAATACCTAAAGAGACAAGGTCGTTATCTGCTAGGATTTTGTTATATACATCCAGCATTGGACCGTTGGGGCCATAAACTTCACGCGCTTTATCCCAGCTATCAACAACATAGCCCAACCATGTTAGGTCTAAACGACTATCAAATTCAGACGCACCATACGTCATGGTCATAGGAATGACGCCTTGCATGGCTTGTTCAAACTGTGAAGTCCAGTCACCTAAATCACCGCCTGGGTGATAGTCCGCAGAGTAGCTAGAATTTTGCTCTGCTAATTCAGCCATGAACTTCTCAGAAGATGCATGGAAAATATGATCTGTTGTCATTGCTTGAGCAAGAATGAAGGTTTCATCTGCTTGTACTGATCCAACAGCTGACATAGACAGCGTTGCGGCGAGTGCGCAACTGGTAATAATAGATTTAACGTTGTTCGTAATTGTCATAGTGACCTCTGGTATTTTTTTTGTATGGTCATTCCGTGGCTTCATTTGACGTGAAGCTCAATGATTTTGCGTTAAGCACAATGTTGGTTAAATCCTAAATATTTTTAATACAGTTAAGTAATTACTTAACTGTATTGTTCTAGAGGTCAGGCTAAATCTATTAGGATTGAGTTGTATCAGTCAGATTTTCTAGGTAGGTCTGTAATACTAAATTGGAGCGTGCGCCCTTGCGGGTAATTGCAGAAAATTGAGTTGAATAGTTATATTTTTCAGGAAGTAAGGCGCGCATTTTCCCTACATCAACCCATTGTGCTGCTAAGTGTGCCGGCAAATAACCAATGTATCGTCCAGTGAGAATAAGGAAAGCAATACCTTCTCTATCGGTGGCTGTTGCAGTGGACTTTAGTTGTTGATAACAAGCTTTTATTTCGGGGGTTTGTGCATACGCAGGTACGACAGCATCCCATTCATCAAGCTTTTTTAAAGCACTGTTTTTGGCTTCAAAGAGCGGGTGGTCTGATGAGCAATAGAGCTGGGATTCTTCCTGGTAAAGCGGGAAATAGTGAAGGCCTGCAAGAGGACGTAAATCTGGTACTATCCCAATATGTAAACGTCCATCAAGCACACCTAGCTCTATCTCGTTGGGGGGGCTCATTCGGATATTTACCGTTACATCAGGCCCTTGGGTTTTGAGTGCCGATAGCGCGTTGGTAATTCTCATGTGTGGTAGGGTGACGAGGTTGTCGGTAATACCGATGTTTAACTCACCTTTGAGTTGTGTATGTAGCGTGTTGACTTGAGTGCGGAAGTCTTCAATTGAGGAGAGTAGCTGCAACGTATAGTGATAAATTTGTTCGCCTTCTTCGGATAGAGAAAATCCTGAGCGTCCTCGTTGGCAGAGCCGAAAGCCAAGGCGGCTTTCTAAATCAGACATAGCGATGCTGATAGCCGCTCGGCTAATATTGAGTTCAACTTCAGCCGCTGAAAAGCCACCGCACTCTACAACCACCTTGTATATTCGAAGCAAGCGAAGATCAATATCGCTTAGCTGGCCTTTAAATTTTATTTTGCTCACGATAATGCTCTTTTTTAACGTGTTAGATGTGATTTTGTTTTAGTAAGTATTTTTATATTACTTTTTTTTAAACTTAAATGTGAAGTTAAAATCAGGCATCTTTACTATTCGTCGTTGCTATTGGGAGTAGGTGATTTGCTATTATTGAGAAGCTTTCTGTATATAAAACTACTAACTCAGTGTCTTACTAGTAGAGGCATATTTATTATATTTTTATCTGAGTAGTTAAGAGCTCACTTTGCAGCACTGTTTGAATGGTGAATGGGCTATACTTGTCATAGTGCAGTTTGTCATGAAAGTCAGTAGTACAAGATTAGGTATTTGTTATGCAGTTACTCACCTATTCGGCAGTTGATAATATTTTTCCAACCGACTTCTGTCGGGAGCTATCTATGTTTGGTGCTCTGACACAAGACTGTCTTGAGTTTCTGTTACAAGAAGGCAATATTTATCAATGCGAACAAGGGTATACACTGTTTTCCCCCGGTGAAGATTCAAACAGTTTCTACGTGGTATTAAATGGTCGAGTCGGTTTTTCTAGAGCTAAAGGCGACAAAAAAATCTATATTCGTAGCTTCGAATCAGGTGAGCAGATAGGCTTTGTTGGGATGATTGGTTTGCATGAGCGCAGAGGTTTTGCTGTTGCAGAAGAGCCTGCGTACCTTTTAGAAATTTCATCTACTTTATTTCATCAAGTTTGCGAAAAATTCCCTTCTGATTTTGTGGTTTTTTTAATCAATATTACCCGCGAAATGAGCCGTGAGATCAATCATCTCGATGCACTATGCGCTGACCTAAATACGCTTGAATAGCGTCGTTTAATACACAGGGTATTGAGCTAAAACTCATGAAAATGTTTTTAGTCGGATGTTGCAGTATGGTCAAGTGGGCGGAGCTTAGCAGGGCGTTTTCTGTCTGCCAGTTCTGAAATGAGCATGCCTGATATGATTAAGCCTGCGCCTATCATCCCTTTCTCACCAAGCGTTTCATCGAGAAATAGCCATGCAGATATGTGTGCAAACACCGGTTCTGCTGCAAAAATAAGCGCTACTTTATGTGGCTCAAGTAGTTTCTGACTAGCTGATTGCGCCCAAAAAGCATAGGCCGTTCCAAAAACGCCCGCGATTAAAACAGCAAGTAAAACTATTGGGTTGAGTAGTTGCTCTTGCCAGGCTATGGGTGTTGCTTCAGGAAAGTAAAATGCGGGATTGGGGTCAATTAATGCGGCAAACGTACTATAAATAGCGACAGCTACTAGCTGGATGATGCTCAGAGGAATGATCGGTAAGCTATCAACCATACGGCCGGTAAGAACAATATGTGTGGCAAATGCGAATGCGCATATGAGTACCAGCACATCGCCATAATTGAATGCTAAGTTGTCTCCCATTGTCAGTAAGTATAAGCCGATAGTGGCGGTACAAACACCGATCCACACGGGTTTACTAACTGCTTTTCTGAATATCAATAAACCGAGCAGAGGTACCAAGGGTACGTTTAATCCAGTAATGAAACCTGCATTAGAAACCGACGTAAATCGTAAGCCTTCTGTTTGTGTGTAGAACCCTATAAAAAGTAAAAGCCCTAGCAGCAGGCCTGCGGGTATTAGTTTTTTATAAACTAAGGGTGCGTCGTTTTTTTTTGAAAACCATAACAAAGGTAGTAAAGATAAAGCGGCTAAAGCAAAGCGGATAGCATTAAAGGTATGCGTTGGGACGCGGGCAACAGCAAGGTCAATCAGAACAAATTCGACTCCCCAGATTAAGCTAACAAACAGCAACATGACGGTGGCAATACGAGGAGAAGTAATGGTCATTATTTTGGGCTTCTGGTCATGGGATTAACATTTGAGTGTTAATCGATGGAATAGATTTAGGCTCAATCACTAATTTTTTATTTGATAAAATCATCTGAAAAACTAGCAAATTGAGCCAGCAGCTATTTTCACAATAATTGAGTCTGCTTGATGGCTTAAGCCATAACA
Source organism: Neptunomonas sp. (assembly GCA_034110685.1). Classification (GTDB taxonomy): domain Bacteria; phylum Pseudomonadota; class Gammaproteobacteria; order Pseudomonadales; family Balneatricaceae; genus Neptunomonas. The sequence goes on along the minus strand of JAWUYS010000135.1, from coordinate 35,388 downwards.
AAACCCAGTACTAACAGTGATGTAAATGCTAAAGCCGCTGCAATCATTGCATATGGGATCTGTGTGAGTGCATGTTGCATTGGCGTGCAACCAGAGCCTTGCGATGACAGTACCGTTGAGTCACTGAAAAAACAGGCGTGACTACCAAATGCTGAAGCAGACAGAAGGGCGCCCACAGTTAATGGCATCGACATATCAAATGAGATCGCCATAGGGATCACAATCGGCAACGACACCACAAAAACGCCCCAACTAGAACCTGTGGCAAATACAACGGCTGCCATAGAAGCAAACACCAAAGCTGGCAGCATCTCTTTAGATAAGTAAGGTGTTAGAGAGTCGATGATATAGGGAGTCATGGCGAGCTGATCATTGATCTCTTTGACCATGAAGCCTGCACATACTACAGCGATTGGATGTAGCATGACTTTAAAGCCATCCAGCATAGAGTCTACCAGTTGAGCAAAGCTCAATAGACGCTGCCAGAAATACAACACCATAGTAAACATTGACGCGACTAGTGCACCTAATAGCAGGTCTATATCGTAGTAAATACTTGCCGCGACCAATACAGCCATTGGCAATAGGAAGTTCATTAATCCAATGAGAGAAGAGGTTCTTTTCATCTTAGATGTATCAAAACCATCTACTAAAATGCCGGGCGGAATTGTCTGGCCTGCTTTAGCGCGTTCTTCAGCCTGCTTCATGGCACCAAAGTCACCCAAAACACCTGCGGCGACTAAAAACACAACCAGCAGCGCTAGCCAGCCATAAGCCATATACGGGATAGAGTCGATATAAAGAGACATCCCTTTGCCTTCTGCTGCTGCGCCGTTTTCTTCAAGTAAGGCTGCAAAATACACAGCCCATGTTGATACGGGAACAAGGATACATACCGGGGCTGCTGTAGAATCGACTAAAAAGGCGAGTTTTTCACGTGAGATTTTATAGTGATCGGTGAGGTTTTTCATCGATGCTGAAACGGCCAAAGAGTTTAGATAATCATCAATAAATACCATGATCCCTAATGTGCAAGTTGTGAGCATGGTTCCACGGCGTGTTTTGATGCGCCGAGCCAGCATTTGGCCAAAGCTAAGTACGCTGCCGCCGCGCTCCAGCATGTTGATTAATCCGCCCATCATGCCACACACCAAGACAATCCAAGCAATGGTCTCGTTCATAACAACGGAGATAGATAAATCGCCCAGCCCGCTAACAATGTTGGTGGGGTCTAGTAATAGCAATCCAGCGATAATACCTGCAAAAATAGACTCAAGTGGTTTTTTAGTAATCACAGCGACAAACAGGATCAATAGTGCAGGTAGTAGGCTGTAAAACCCGTAAGACTCCCCTTCAACATGTTGTGTTGATAGGTAGGCAAAGAAGGCCATAATACCGCCGAAAAATAGTAACCACTTTTGAGGGCTACTCGTAGTCTCTTCTACGTGTGTTAAGGCGTTATTCTCAATGCTCGGTTGAGCTAAATCTGTACTCATGGAAATACCTTGGTCATTATTATATTTTTTGGAGCCATTTGCTGTAGAACAGCGCTGCTAGGCGTTGTTAGTAGGCGCTGTATTAATAAAAATTAAACGCCTAGTTTATCGCGCATGTTGTAGTACCACGCGCCCATAGCAGTGTAAGGAATACGAAAAGTCCGGCCGCCTGGGAAAGGATACTGAGGAAGGCTGGCAAAAATATCATAACGAGCAGCTTGTCCCTGAATGGCATCAGAAAGTACTTTTCCAGCTAGGTGTGAAGAGGTAATGCCGTGGCCACTATAGCCTTGTGCGTAGTAGATGTTAGCGCCGATACGGCCAAACTGGGGCAAGCGCATGAGTGTTAACAAAAAGTTACCCGTCCATGCGTAATCAACTTTAACGCCTTTGAGCTGCGGGAATGTTTTTAGCATATTAGGCACGATAAGAGACTCAATTTTACTAGGCTCTCGTGCGCCATAGGTCACGCCGCCGCCATAAATTAAACGGCCATCACCTGATAAACGAAAGTAGTCTAGTAGGTAGTTGCAGTCTTCCACGCAGTTGTCTTGAGGCAACAGTTCTTTTTGTTGTGCTTCACTTAGAGGGGCCGTGGTGATGACTTGCGTACCGCATGGCATTGCTTTTTGTTCAAGTTTTGGAATGAGCCCGCCGAGGTAAGCGTTACCCGCAACCACAACAAAATCAGCCGTTACGCAGCCGTTTTTGGTATGAACTTTGGCTTTGCTACCTTCTTCAACGCGGGTAACTTCTGAGTCTTCATAAATGACGCCACCCAAAGATTCCAGTGCAGCAGCTTCACCTAATACAAGGTTAAGCGGATGAAAATGGCCGCCGCTTTTATCCAGTAAGCCGCCTTCATAGCGTGTAGAGCCGACATGCTTTTGAATGCTATCTGCTGAGAGCATTTCTAGCTGAGTATGCCCATGCGCTTCCCAAAGCCGCTTTTTACTTTCCATCTCTTGCAGCTGTTTAGCATTACACGCGGCGAAGATACCGGCTTCTTTGAGATCACACTGGATATCGTATTTTTTGATGAAGTTACGGATTATTGCCCCGCCTTCAAAAGCCATTTTTCCCATCTCGGTGCCGGTTTCTTTACCGTAATGCTTCTCGATAAAATCGATATCACGGCTAAAACTGTGGACAATTTGCCCGCCGTTACGACCCGATGCGCCAAAGCCAATGCGACTGCCTTCAAGTACAACAACTTTAAAACCACTCTCGGCAAGATGTAGTGCTGTAGAAAGCCCTGTGTAACCTGCGCCAATAACACAGATGTCTGCGGTGATCTGCTCGTTTAGTGCTGGGCGTATGTTCTTATCGTTAGCCGAGGCGGCATAGTAAGACGATGTGTGTGATGGTGCTGCCATAGTAAACCTCTATATTACGACCGGCAGAGAGCGGGTCGATTTTGGCGTCGCATGTTTGATAAACCCATCATGTTATTTGTTCGCCGTAATAACTCTTCGGCTTATGGATTTATATAGCTGAGGCTAATAAAGATACTTTGCAGGAGGTCATTGTTGATATACCCAGTAGGGTATATTTTATCAAATGCACAATGATAATGAGCTTTAAAATATGAAGTTTGTTTTAGTATGGAGCGTCTATCTGGGTGTCTGAAAAAACATTGAGAATGGTTTTAAGAAATAGGTCTTTGGCACGGTTTGGCTGGGAGGATTTCTTACTGATGACCGCTGCGCCTAAGGAAAAGAACTTACTGTTAGAGGCGATAGCTTTGAGGCTTCCCTTAGCAACATGAGGCTTGGCAACCTCTTCTGGTAAGAAGCAAATATACTGTCCAGATAAGACCATAGCGATGCGTGATTCGTAATGATAAGACGTTCCGGCAAGGTGCATGCTGGATAGCTGTTGGTAAACTTCCTCATGAGGTTTAAGCCCCGCATGCGCCATGCGTGAGCCATTAATAAGTTCTTCGGTTAATTGTTCTTCAGAAAGGTCATAGAGTGGGTTATCTCGACCGCAATACAGATAATTATTGTCAGTAAATAGGTGTATGTAATTCAATCCTTCCAATTGTCGATGATAAGGGATGAACGCAATATCTAGTTCATCATTCAACACCTTTCTTTCCATTACACTCATGTGTTCTACATCGGTTGAAAGCTCTACATCGGGAGCTAGTTGGCAAAATTCCTTAATTATTTGTGGTAAACGGCATCGAGTATCTAAGCTGAAAGCATCACTAAGGGCAATTTTAAGAGAACCAGAAGGCTGGGTGCTAAGGTTGTTTATGGTGTTTCGAAATCCTTCTAGCAACTCTAGTAAGGTATTGGTTTGTTGGTAGATTACGGCGCCTTCTTCGGTTAAAGAAAACCCTGCTCGACCCCGCTTACATAAAGTTAAATTTAGTCTGGACTCTAGATTGGCAATATGAATGCTAATCGTTGGACGGCTGATGTTTAACTGCGTTTCAGCCGCACTGAAACCGCCACAATCAACCACGGTTTTGAATACTTTGAGCTGTTTTATTTCATAGTCACCAATTTGGCCCAACGAAAAATTCTTCATGATTTTCACTACTCGCTTTCAGTGCTGGGTGGATCATCACAGCACTGCCAAAACTCACAATATGCACCGATGACTAACAGTTTATTCTAAGTTGAAGAGGTCTGCCTGTTAAGTAATGGAAAATAAACCTTTACGTGTAGTCGCGCTAATTTAAACGCAGAGATGTATCTGGAAGGATAGGTGGTTCTGGGTTGAACGGTTATTGAACAAGCCAAAAAGCGAAAATTACGGGTAATTAATATGTTAAAAAAAATAAAAGATATTAAGCACAAAATTTCAACATCAGCGTTAGCGCTAACCTTAGGTTTAAGTGTTATCGCGGCTGATGTATCTGCAGCTGAGCATAATTGGCGTTTCAGCAACTTATATGGTCGTGGTACAGCTTTTGGTGAGTTGTATGAAGGTTTAGCTAAAGATATTGAGACTATGTCGGATGGCCGAATTGCCGTGCAGGTTCTTTACTCAGGCGAAGGTGTCGGAACAGCAGGTTTGCTGGGCGCGGTTAAATCTGGCTTGATCACAATGGGTGCTCCTTTTCAGTCGATGCACGCCGGTGAGCTTCCAGCAGGTGTCGTAGAGATTGGTTTGCCAGGTGGTACAGATGATCCGGTAAAACTGAATGCGTTGTTCCATGACCAAGGTTGGGATGCTGTACTTAAGCAGGCTTATGGGTCGCAAGGTATGGTGTGGCTTGAGCCATACATTCAACCACCTGTTTATATCATCACCAAGAATCCTATAAATTCTGTGGCTGATTTTCAAGGTTTAAAAATTCGTGCTCCGGGTGCTTACGGTAAATTTCTACGTAACTTAGGCGCATCACCTGTATCTCTGGCGTGGAGCGAAATTTATACGAGTCTGGCGACCGGTGTTATTGACGGCTCTATCGGTAGTAACATGATCGACCATCGTGATGGTAACCATGTTGAAGTTGCGAAGTATATGTATCGTCTGCCTCTAGCCGGTGCCCAAGTATTGCCTATCGTTGTGAACCGTGGTGCTTGGAAAAAGTTATCAGACGATCTGCAGGCTGTTGTGCAAAAAGCGACAGAAAACCATGCTCAGGCGCAATTGGAAAAATCTAAAATCTGGGAAACTGAAGCCGTTGCACAAATGAAAGCTAAAGGACTGTTGTGGAGCCCAGACGCGAGTGATACCGATAAAAAAGCATGGGCGGAAGCCGGTGCTGGTTTGTGGGATGAGTACGCTGCGCAAGATAAATACAGTAAGCAGTTGATCGATATTATGAGAAAAAACCAGTAATCCGTTTCAACATTGAAAGAGGTGGTTTGCCGCCTCTTTTTATTTTACAGGTGTACTCATGGTTGCAACTTTCTTAAGGGGTGTATGCCGCAGTATTGACGTTGTCGTTATGCTGACAGGTAAAGCAGCTTCCTATTTAATGCCTATTTTGGCTTTTGTTGTCGCATTCGAAGTGTTCTCTCGCTATTTTCTTGGCAAGCCGACTATCTGGGCTTTTGATTTTTCATTGTTTTTGTTTGGTTATATTGCTGCATTAGGTGGCGCGTATGCCCAGCAAAAACGAGCGCATATCAATGTTGATATTCTCTATCTAAGTGTTTCCCATAAAACACGATGTGTGTTCAACCTGTTGTCTTTCTCTCTGGGTATTTTCTTTTTACTGGTCATTCTCAATATGAGTCTTGGTAAGTATGAAGAAGCCATTGAGTTTGATTATCGTCGTCAAAGTGAATGGGCGCCACCTATGTACCACTTCTGGGTGATGTTGGTTATTGCCAGTGGGCTTTTTATGGCTCAGTTAGGTCGCGATATGCTGCTTGATCTGTATTACCTATGCACCGGACAGGCGTTAATAAAGCAGGAGAGTGATGATGGGAATTGAGTTATTAACGGGCGTCTTATTACTTTGTATTCTGGTTTTTTTTGCATTAGGTGCGCCGGTGGGTTTGGCGCTAGGTGGTATCGCGATGGTCATCGGTTATATGACCTGGGGCGAGGGGATCTATAATGTAATTCCTTCGACGATTGAGGCAACTTATTTCAGCTTCATTCTATTAGCTATCCCGCTCTATATTTATATGGGGCAATTGCTAACTAAGTCAGGTATCGGTGATGCCATGTTCAATGCGAGCCAGATGCTTATTGGTAAAGTAAGAGGGTCATTGGCAATCAGCGTGATTGCTGTCTGCTCAATGATTGGTGCCATGGTAGGCATTATTGGTGCCGGGATTATGACATCTGGCAGCATTGCGCTTCGTCCAATGCTTGAGCGTGGTTACGATAAACGCCTGGCTTTGGGGGTGATTATGGCGGGCGGTGGCCTAGGTATTTTGATTCCACCCAGTATTCCTATGATCATGTTTGCAGCATCAACGCAAAACTCTGTTGGTCGGATGTTTTTGGGTGCAATGGTGCCCGCACTACTGATGATATGCCTGCTAGTTGCTTACGTTGTTATCAGTTGTCGTCTTAACCCTTCTCGAGCTCCTTTATTAGAAGAGATGGAGCCAAGTACCCCTTTAAGCGCACAGCAAAAATTCAGAACTGCGAGAGATGGCTTCTTTGCAGTTCTGCTCATTGTCGCTGTGTTGGGCAGTATTATTACCGGCATAGCTACGCCTACCGAGTCTGGTGCCATCGGTGTAGTGGGTGCCATTGTGCTGGCGATTGTTTTTAAACGTTTCAAACTGGAAATGTTCCAAGCTGCAGGTTTGCAAACTGCTATTTTGGTCAGTGTTGCGATGTGGATAATTTTCGGCGCTTCAGTGTTCAGTAACTTCCATCTACTGATGGGTGTTCAGAGCATGGTTGCTGAGTTTACCGGTGGGCTTGATCTGCCACCGATTATGATCATCATCATGTTCCAGATCATTATGTTGCTGCTGGGCTTTATCATTGATGAGTTTATTATCGTCTTGATGTGCGCTCCTTTATTTACTCCCATTGCAGTTTCAATGGGTTACGACCCTATTTGGTTTGGTGTATTGATGATTATTAATATTCTAATAGCCGTACAGACGCCGCCTTATGGGTTTGCTTTGTTTTACCTTAAAGGTATTGCACCCGCAGGAGTTGGCATGGGGGATATATATAAATCAGTCACGCCGTTCATAATGTTGAATTTAGTGGTTTTGATTCTCTGTATGGTATTCCCAGAAATCGTACTTTGGCTACCTAATAAAGTGATGGGTTAAGGGAAGTAAGTAATGTTTAAGAGTATTTTAATTCCTGTTGATTTGGCTCATGAAGAACAGTTACCTCGATTGGTTGAGGCCGCAATATTGTTGGTTGGCAGTGCTGCTGGGTCGATTAATTTACTTTATGTGGATCAAAGCCTAGTGCACCAAGGAAGCTACCCGCATCTCAACGATGAGACTTATGCCGAGCATAAAAAAGATGCGAAGCAACGTATGCAGCATTTACTTGCTAGCTTGATTCCTGAGCACTTAGTGGGCGTATGTGCAGCTTGTCAGGGAACAGCTCATGATCAGATTATTGAGCAAGCAGGTATTTTGAAATCAGATGCTATTTTAATGATGGCAAAACGGCCGGGCATGAGTAGTTACTTTCTAGGGTCAAACTCTGAAAAAGTAGTACGTCATGCTAATTGCTCCGTCTTTGTCATTCGCGATTAGCTATTTTCAGTCACTGTTTTATTTCTGTACTGGCAATGGACTGCCGCAGGCACTGATTGAAAATGTTAATTATTAATTCGTTGCTGCGTTTTTTCCGAGTGATAGCTTGGAAAACATTGGTATAGCCGTATGTGTCAATAAATAAGGGGTGCATTTGTGCTTTCAACCCCCAGTTTCTAACTAGATGACGGGGAAGAAAGCCTAAATAGTGGCCGCTTAAAATTAATGTTGCGCGCGATTCTTGATGGTGGGCTTTGGCTTGTTTATTCCACAGCTTCATATCAGGATGGGTTTCTCTGCCAGGCATTAAGCGGGGGGATTCGACGAAAGAAAATTGCAGTAATTCTTCTCGTGTAATCTGATCGTTTTGTTTTTCAAATAGAGGGTGGCCTTGTGCGCAATAAAGGCGCATCTCTTCATCAAAGAGTGGCAGTGTTTCTAGTTCAGGATACTGGTGCGGTAAAACGGTGATGCCAATATCGACCTGCTTATCCATAACAGCAGTGGTGACTTCATCTGAACTCATGGTGCTGATTTGTACATGTACGTCGGGGGCTTGCTGCGAAAAACTATCCATAGCATTAACAATGCAGGAGTTGTGAGCTCCAAGCATATGCTCTGCAAAGCCTAAATGGAGTTGTCCGAAAATGCGGTTGTGTGAGTGATTAATCCGCTGTTTAAATTGTTCCAAAGCGCCAACAAGCTCCAGAGTGGCGGCATAAACAACTTCTCCTTGTTCTGTTAAGCGAAAGCCGCCTCGGCCGCGCTCGCACAGGTGCATATCTAAACGTTTTTCAAGGTCGGAAATATAGTTAGATATAGTTGAGTTGGCGAGATTTAAACGGATTTCAGCCGCAGTAAATCCGCCTGCATCAACTACCGTCGTAAAAACCCGGAGCAAGCGAAGGTCAATGTCAGCTAACTGGCCTGAAATAGCTGCTTTTTTGCGGCCCATAGAAACCTCTGAGTTGAGTAGTAGGAGTGTGAATACATATTACATTTGGATATCCAAATGTAAACTGATAAAAATCATTATATAAGCCAATGAAAAACTGATTTATAAATACACAACATTAAGTGATAGCACGATTTCCAGCTATCGGACTGTCGGAGAGATAACCATGACAATGCAGTTAAAAGATTCCAGCCTGTTAAAAACACAAGCATATATAAATGGCCAATGGGTTGATGGTGATAACGGTGAAACGTTTGCAGTCACTAATCCGGCAACCGGTGAGCATTTGGCAGATGTTGCTAGTGTTGGTGCAGATGAAACACGTCGTGCAATTTTGGCTGCACAAGAAGCCATGATTAGCTGGAAAGCCTTACCAGCCAAAACACGTTCAGAGTTGTTGGAACGCTGGTTTTATCTGATTATTGATAACCAAGAAGACTTGGCTGTTTTAATGACGGCAGAGCAAGGGAAGCCTTTGTTTGAATCTCGCGGTGAGGTAGCTTATGGCGCTTCATTTATTAAATGGTTTGCCGAAGAAGGTAAACGCGTTTATGGCGATATCATCCCAAGTTCTTCAGATCGTCGTGGTGTTGTTGTTAAACAGCCGGTAGGCGTTGTTGCTGCTATTACGCCATGGAACTTCCCTAATGCCATGATCGCACGCAAAGTGGCACCTGCACTTGCTGTTGGTTGTGCCATGGTACTTAAACCCGCTGCTGAGACACCGTTGTCTGCGTTGGCGTTGGTTGAATTGGCTAATCGCGCTGGATTGCCTGCGGGCTTATTTAGCGTCTTGCCTGGCATGAATGCGCAAGCTATTGGCGGCGAAATGACGTCGAATCCTGTTGTTAAAAAAGTCACTTTTACGGGTTCAACGCCGGTTGGCAAGCTGTTGATGAAGCAGTGCGCGGATACGGTCAAACGTACTTCTATGGAATTGGGCGGTAATGCACCGGTCATTATTTTTGATGATGCTGATTTAGACGCAGCAGTTGCCGGCGTAATAGTCGCTAAATATCGTAACTCAGGCCAAACCTGTATCTGTGCAAATCGTATTCTTGTACAGGACGGTATTTATGACGCATTTGTTGAGAAGTTTGCAGAAGCTGTAAAAGGCTTTCGTGTTGGTAATGGTATGGATAATGACTCCACTCATGGTCCGGTTATTACTGAGAAAGCCGCTGTTGAAATTCACGCTAAGGTTCAAAGTGCTGTATCTGAAGGTGCCAATGTTGTGTTGGGCGGCAAGCCCGGTGCATTAGGTGGTTGTTTTTATGAGCCGACTATCTTGACCAATGTTACTAACAAGATGCGTGTGTTTCGTGAGGAGATCTTTGGCCCTGTTGCTCCTGTCTTCAAGTTCTCGAGCGAAGAAGAGGCCATCGCAATGGCAAATGATACTGAATTTGGCCTAGCCGCTTACCTCTATACAGAGAATTTAGGGCGTATATGGCGTGTATCAGAAGGTGTGGATTACGGCATGGTTGGTGTTAATGAAACAGCTATCAGTTCTGAAGTAATTCCTTTTGGTGGAATGAAGGAGTCAGGTCAGGGGCGTGAAGGTTCAAAATATGGTCTAGATGATTATCTAGAAACCAAATATATCTGTATGGGCGGTCTTAACCGTTAATATTTAGACGTTATCAATGGTGCCTATGTGTTCTCTAATTAAACTATATAGAGGCATATAGGTGTCTTAAGTGTTCTCGAGGAAGAGAGTATGAGCAGCATTATATACCCAACAACAAATTTTAAAGCGACCCGCACCCTGACTATTGAGCGAGGGGAAGGTGCTTATGTTTATGATAGCGAAGGTAACCAATACCTTGAGGCGTTGGCAGGTCTTTGGTGTACATCGTTGGGTTATAACAATCGTGAGCTAGTGGATACTGCAAGCGAGCAGATGAGTAAGTTATCTTTTTCGCATATGTTTGGTGGTAAGACGCATCAAGTGGGAATGGATTTGGGCGTTAAGCTCGCTGAAATGGTCCCGGTTGAGAATGCCAAAGTCTTTTTTGGTAACTCAGGAAGTGATGCAAACGATACCCATATTAAAATGTTGCGTTATTACTTTAACGCCATTGGTAAGCCAGAAAAGTACAAAATCATTTCGCGTGAACGTTCATATCATGGCGTAACGGTGGCCGCTGCATCATTAACAGGCTTGCCACCAAATCATACCCATTTTGATTTGCCGTTTGACGCTTTGGGTGTACTGCGAACGGATGCTCCTCATTATTTTCGTGGTGCTCTGGCGGGGGAAAGTGAATCTCAGTTTGTTGAGCGTATTACCAATAACCTTGAGAAGCTTATTCTTAAAGAAGGGCCCGATAGTATTGCTGCGTTTATTGCTGAGCCAATTACAGGAGCCAGTGGTGTAATCGTACCGCCTGAGGGTTATTACGAAAAAGTGCAGGCGATTTTAAATAAGTACGGCATTCTTTTTTGGGCTGATGAAGTAATTACAGGTTTTGGGCGCACCGGAAATGATTTTGGTTGCACAACAATGGGTATCGAAAAGCCAGCGATGATGACTTTGGCTAAGCAGCTATCTTCTGCGTATATGCCGATTAGTGCATCGGTAATACGTGGTGATATGTACGATGCCATGGTAGATCAAACCTCTTCTGTTGGTGTGTTTGGCCATGGTTATACGTATTCAGGGCACCCTGTTGCTTGTGCCGTTGCTCTAAAAACGCTAGAAATTTATGAGCGCGATAATTTGTTCGCTCGTGCCGCTGTTTTGGGTGCATATATGCAGAAACGTCTTGGTGAGTTTCTTGAGCACCCTCTGGTAGGAGAAGTGCGCGGCAAAGGCATGATTGCTGCTGTCGAGATGGTAGCCAATAAGCAAACAGGTGAAGCATTTAATGGGGGGGCAGTTGGCGCTTTTGCACAACAAGCTTGCCAGAATCACGGCATGATAACGCGTGCTGTTGCAGGTTCGTCCTTAGCGTTTTGTCCGCCACTGATTGTCACCGAAGCGCAGATTGATGAAATGATTGAAAAATTCAGTAAAGCACTGGATGACACTTACCAATTTGTTAAGCAAGAAGGTCTATTAACGAGTTAGTGAGTTAGTGGTAGTTGTGTTTCCGGGTCTGACCATTAAGGTCATTTTTTGGGGAGGATAATATCCTCCCTTTTTTTTAATGAAAATTAATCCTGCCTATCTTTAAACGACTATCTCGTTTCAGTCTCTTCGTAATTTGTTACCCATTATCTTAAAGCTAGGTCATTGTGTAATTAATGGCTGCATCAGCTATCTATTATTGTTACTTTTATTTTATGTGAGTTAGAGCGCATTAGTTGCTAAGCCATAGTAGCTATTTTTTACTAATATAAAACGTACGACTTTGTAATTTGAAGTTGAGTTTTCGAGTGTGCTTGGGGAGTGTAATGTTAAATCTTGCAGAAAAGGCAGGTGTGGCTCTCAAGTCTCGTGCTGCTGTATTAGCTACGGCAGAGTCTTGTACAGGCGGTGGAATTGCGCAAGCAGTCACAGCGGTGGCGGGAAGTTCTGAGTGGTTTGGCTGTGGTTATGTGACTTATTCGAATGAAGCTAAGCAGCAAATGCTGGATGTTAATTCTAATGTTATTGAAGCGCATGGTGCGGTTAGCGAGGCGGTAGTCAGGCAAATGGCAGAAGGAGCCTTGCATAAAAGTGGTGCTGATATTGCGGTTGCAGTCAGTGGGGTAGCTGGCCCAGGAGGTGGGTCAAAGGATAAACCTGTTGGTACTGTATGGCTTGCTTGGGCGATACGAGGTGAGCCTACTGTGGCTACGGCTTATCTATTTTTAGGCGATAGAGAGCAGGTGCGAAATCAAAGTGTTGAAAAGGCATTGGAAGGTGTTGTGAGCTTACTTTAAGAAATAAATTAAGATGCTTGCAATTAAATAGGGATGTCGTAATAATACTGTCCATACATACAGTATTATTGTCAGGCAGTGTAAAGGGTTGAATATGGACGATAACAGAAAAAAAGCGCTTGATGCCGCTTTATCACAGATTGAACGTCAATTCGGTAAAGGCGCTGTTATGCGCATGGGAGATCAGCCACGTGAGGCTATTCCTTCCGTTTCAACTGGCTCATTAGGTTTAGATGTTGCGCTGGGTATAGGTGGTCTTCCTTATGGTCGTGTTGTTGAGATCTATGGGCCTGAGTCTTCTGGTAAAACCACCCTTACATTGCAAGTTATTGCTGAAGCACAAAAACAGGGTAAAACCTGTGCGTTTGTGGATGCCGAGCATGCTCTTGACCCTAACTATGCCGAAAAACTAGGCGTTAATGTTGATGAGTTGCTAGTGTCGCAGCCGGATACGGGTGAGCAGGCATTAGAAATTTGTGACATGTTGGTTCGTTCTAATGCAGTCGATGTCATTGTTGTTGACTCGGTAGCTGCGCTAACACCTAAAGCTGAAATCGAAGGTGAGATGGGTGATTCGCACATGGGCTTGCAGGCACGTTTGATGTCTCAAGCACTGCGAAAAATGACAGGTCATGTTAAAACATCTAACTGCCTATTGATCTTTATTAACCAGATTCGCATGAAGATCGGTGTGATGTTTGGTTCACCAGAAACAACAACAGGCGGGAATGCGTTAAAGTTCTATGCTTCTGTTCGTTTGGATATTCGTCGTATTGGTGCTGTTAAGCAGGGCGATGAAATCATTGGTAACGAAACACGCGTTAAAGTTGTTAAGAATAAAGTATCCCCTCCCTTTAAGCAGGCCGAGTTTCAAATCTTGTACGGTCAAGGTATTTACCGTATGGGCGAGATTATTGATCTTGGCGTACAAAATGGATTGGTAGATAAAGCGGGTGCTTGGTACGCTTACAATGGAGACAAAATTGGCCAAGGTAAAGCCAATGCCGCTAAGTATTTAACAGAGCATCCAGAAGCTGCGCAAACGATAGAAAGTGCGCTGCGCGAGAAGTTGCTAACTTCGCAGATTGTTGAGAAGGAAGCAAAAGCAGATGCTGAGCAGTTGGATCTGTAAGCTTCACTTAGAGTGAAGCAGTTACCATTATTAAAGGCCGTTTTTACGGCCTTTTTTATTGCCTATAAATTATATGGCCTGGAGCAAATATGGAAGCCGAAGCGCAAATCAGGTGTGCTGTTATTGCTTTATTGGCGCGACGAGAATACAGCCGTGCAGAAATAGAGCAAAAGTATCGTAATAAATATGATGAGGAGTTATTGGCAAGTGTTTTAGATAAATGCCAGGAAAGTGGTTATCAAAGTGATCAGCGTTTTGCAGAGATGCTAGTAAGAAGCAAAACCGGCCAAGGCTATGGTTTGTTAAGAATCTTACAAGACGGCAAGCGTAAAGGGTTAAGTGAGAGCCTATTAAAAGATTGTATTCAAGAACAGCAACCTGATTGGTTTGAATTAGCTGTTTCACTATGTCAGCGAAAGTTTAAAGAGAAAACGGATAAGCAGGATCGGAAGCTTTACGAGAAAAGAGTACGCTTTTTACTCAGTCGTGGTTTCTCTTACGAACAAGCCAAATATGCACTCGAATCTGCTAATAACGAAATGGAATAGACTAATTACTGCTTTATATCTCTTCATCTATTGACAAAAAGATTCGAACAAATTCCGGCTGCGATATATACTTGTTCGCCATTTTACGTGTGATTTGCATTAAATAGCGCGTTATAAGGGCTATTTTTAGGTGTGTAACCAGCAGCGGAACGATTCATCCATATGAAATACATGACAAGTGCCGAAATTCGCCAGGCTTTCCTGGATTATTACAACAAACAGGGGCATGAAATAGTGGCGTCAAGCTCACTGATTCCTGCGAATGACCCAACTTTGCTGTTTACCAATGCCGGTATGGTGCAGTTTAAAGACGTATTCCTTGGTGATGATAAGCGTGCCTATAGCCGCGCCACAACATCTCAGCGTTGTGTGCGAGCCGGTGGTAAACACAACGATCTTGAAAACGTTGGCTACACAGCCCGACATCATACTTTTTTTGAAATGCTTGGTAACTTTAGCTTCGGTGATTATTTTAAACCTGAAGCTATTCGTTTTGCTTGGGTATTTCTTACTGAAGTGATGGGCCTGCCTAAAGAAAAACTTTGGATCACAGTTCATCACTCAGATGATGAAGCTGAACGTATCTGGAAAGAAGAGATTGGTGTAGATCCAGAGCGTTTTTCTAAGCTGGGTGAGGATAATTTTTGGGCGATGGGCGATACCGGTCCATGTGGTCCTTGTACTGAGATTTTCTTCGACCATGGAGAAGAAATCTTTGGTGGTCCTCCAGGAAGCCCTGACGAAGACGGTGATCGCTACATCGAAATCTGGAATGTCGTATTCATGCAGTACAACCGTACTGCTGATGGTGAGATGACTCCGTTACCACGTCCGTCTGTTGATACGGGTATGGGGTTAGAGCGTATTGCTGCTGTTATGCAGGGTGTGCATAGCAACTACGAAATTGATTTGTTTCAAAATCTACTCAAAGCAACAGCTCAAGCGGTAAAAACAGACGACTTAGATAGTAAGTCATTACGTGTTATTGCTGACCATATTCGCTCGTGCTCATTTTTGATTACTGATGGTATTACGCCTTCAAATGAAGGGCGTGGTTATGTATTGCGCCGTATTATTCGCCGCGCGATTCGCCACGGTAACAAGCTGGGTATGAAAGGGCCTTTCTTCAACTCATTGGTTGCTGCTTTAGCAAATGAGATGGGCGAAGCTTATCCAGAATTGATTAAGATGCAATCACAGATTGAGCGTGTTCTTCTTAAAGAAGAGCAGCAGTTTGCTAAAACGTTAGATAATGGCATGCGTCTACTAACAGAAGCTATTAGTAATCTTGAAGGCTCGGTTATACCCGGCGAAACTGTCTTTAAGTTATATGATACTTACGGTTTTCCTGCAGATTTAACCGCTGATGTCGCTCGTGAATATGAGTTGACGCTAGATATGGAAGGCTTTGAATTAGCCATGGAGCAGCAACGCCAGCGAGCGCGAGCTTCGGGTGGGTTTGCAGTTGATTACAACGACAAGCTTGAGCTGAGTGGTGAGACTGAGTTTGTTGGCTATGAACTCTTAGAAGGCAGCTCGAATGTAGTAGCTATCTTTGTCGAGGGTGAAGCGGTTAAGCAGCTAACGGCAGGGCAGTCAGGCATTGTTGTGCTAGACCATACGCCTTTCTATGCTGAATCAGGTGGGCAAGCAGGTGATCAGGGGCAGCTGAGCTGGGATCAGGGGCAATTCACAGTTAATGATTGCACTAAGGAAGCTAAGAGCCATTTGCATATGGGTGAATTAGCAGAAGGTGTTTTGTCAGTAGGTGACAAGGTCTTTGCACATGTTGATGAGTCTGCTCGTTTAGCTACTGCTAACAACCATTCGGCTACGCATCTGTTGCATGAAGCGCTACGCAGAGTTTTGGGTGAGCATGTACAACAGAAAGGGTCATTAGTTAACCCTGAAAGACTGCGTTTTGATTTTGCTCACTTTGAAGCACTCACTGCAGACGAGATGACGCAGGTGGAGAACATGGTTAATAACCAAATACGTGCTAATAGCGATGTTAAAACCGATGTTATGGCGATAGAAGACGCTAGGCAAACGGGTGCGCAGGCGTTGTTTGGTGAAAAGTATGATGATCAGGTACGCGTACTTTCAATAGGTGAAGGTTTTTCTGTTGAATTGTGTGGCGGAACTCATGCCAAGCGTACGGGTGACCTCGGTTTCTTGAATATTGTCTCAGAAGGCGGAATTGCTGCGGGAGTGCGTCGTATTGAGGCTGTGACAGGTCAAGCTGCACTGGAGTATGTCGCAGCGAATACTCATCACTTGAATGAAATATCGGCGTTGGTTAAAGGCTCTCGTGACACGGTTGTTGAGAAAGTTCAGGGTTTATCTGATCGTAATCGCCAATTAGAAAAAGAGCTGGATCGTTTGAAAATGATGCTTGCTTCGGCGAAAAGTGGAGATCTTGTCTCCAATGCCGTTGAAGTGAATGGTATTAAATTGCTGGTCGAAAACCTTGAAGGTGCCGACCCTAAAGCGTTGCGCGATACCATTGATCAGTTAAAGAATAAGTTAGGGTCCGCAGTGGTTGTGTTGGCTACAGAGAGTGAAGGCAAGATAAGTTTGGCAGCTGGTGTAACAAAAGACCTGACAAGTCGGGTTAAAGCGGGCGACTTAGTGCGTGAGCTGACAGCTAAATTAGGTGGGAAAGGTGGCGGTCGTCCAGATTTCGCACAAGGTGGTGGTGTGGATTGTGCTGCATTACCGGCGGTGCTTGATAGCGTTAAAACCTTGATCGCCACTAAATAGTATGGGTAAACGACATAAATAGCTGATGGAGACTGATAGGCAATGGCTCTATTTGTACAGAAATATGGTGGGACTTCGGTTGGTTCAGTTGAACGAATCGAAGCGGTTGCAGATAAGCTGCAGCGGTTTCGTGAGCAGGGGCATGATTTAGTAGTAGCTGTGTCAGCAATGAGCGGTGAAACAAATCGGTTAGTAGGTTTGGCTAGCAGTATTCAAGAAACGCCAAGCCTGCGTGAAATGGATGTGCTCCTGTCCACGGGTGAGCAGGTAACGATTGCGTTACTTTGTATGGCGTTAGAAAAACGCGGCATACCTGCACGCTCTTATACGGGCAGTCAGGTTCGTATCCTTACGGATAGTTCGCATACGAAAGCGCGTATACAGGATATCGACGTTGAGCGAATTCAGGCGGATATAGCTGCCGGATGTATTGTCGTTGTTGCTGGTTTTCAGGGCGCGGATGCTCAAGGCAATATAACAACGTTAGGCCGTGGTGGTTCTGATACCACAGGAGTAGCCTTGGCAGCAGCCTTAAAGGCTGATGAGTGCCAGATCTATACAGATGTTGACGGTGTTTATACAACAGATCCTAGGGTAGTTGAGGGCGCTCAGCGTCTTGAGAAGATTACCTTTGAAGAGATGCTAGAGATGGCGAGTCTTGGGTCTAAAATATTACAAATTCGTTCGGTCGAATTTGCCGGTAAGTACAAAGTGCCTTTGCGTGTACTATCCAGTTTTGAGGATGGGCCGGGTACTCTGATTACTATAGAGGAAGATGATACAGTGGAAAAGCCAGTTATTTCAGGAATTGCATTCAACCGTGACGAAGCGAAACTTACTGTATTAGGTGTGCCTGATATTCCAGGTGTAGCTTCAAAGATTTTAGGGCCGATCAGCCGCGCTAATATTGAAGTTGATATGATTGTTCAGAATGTCGCCGCAGATCAGACCACAGACTTCACCTTTACTGTGCATCGTAATGATTACACTAAAGCAGAAGAGATACTTCGCCAAGTGGCTAGTGATCTCTCTGCAAGGGAAGTGGTAGGGAACAATAAGATTGCTAAGGTGTCTATTGTCGGTGTTGGTATGCGCTCTCATGCGGGTGTGGCAACGAAGATGTTTGATTCTTTGGCCAGTGAAAATATCAATATTCAAATGATATCTACGTCTGAAATTAAGGTTTCTGTCGTGATAGCCGAGAAGTATCTAGAGTTAGCCGTGCGTGGGTTGCATTCAGCATTTGAACTGGATAAAGCCGATACTGTCAGTGAATGACGACGGTTAATATTTAGTCTATAGTGTAGGCTCGTAGAGTAGCTATGTCGGGTAGATAACTACCTGATATAGTTCGTGGTACTAAGGGACGATTGGGAGATCCGAAATGCTAATTTTAACGCGCCGTGTAGGTGAAACCTTGATGGTAGGTGACGAAGTCACTGTTACTGTTTTAGGTGTAAAGGGAAATCAGGTACGTATTGGTGTTAATGCACCTAAGGACGTAGCAGTTCATCGTGAAGAGATTTACGACCGTATTCAGCGTGAAAAAGACGGTGAAAAAGACAGTGCTGAAACACAAGATTAATTTTTTTAGAATAAATGCTTTTCTTTTTAAAATCAGTCTTGTATAGTACGCCGCGTTGACCAGGTGAGATGGCCGAGTGGCTGAAGGCGCGCCCCTGCTAAGGGCGTATAGGGGAAACTCTATCGAGGGTTCGAATCCCTCTCTCACCGCCATTTGCGCCCGTAGCTCAGCTGGATAGAGTACTTGGCTACGAACCAGGCGGTCGCACGTTCGAATCGTGCCGGGCGCACCAGTCAACAAAGTGAATCTATTTAATCGTCGATAGTGTGAAAAGTGTAAAGTTATACCTAGTAAGTGTTAAGCGCGCCCGTAGCTCAGCTGGATAGAGTACTTGGCTACGAACCAGGCGGTCGCACGTTCGAATCGTGCCGGGCGCACCACTTAAATAGTAGTATGATTAGTTACGCAGTATGTCTCAAAAAGTGTAAGCGCGCCCGTAGCTCAGCTGGATAGAGTACTTGGCTACGAACCAGGCGGTCAGAGGTTCGAATCCTCTCGGGCGCACCACTTCCTCTCCTTGTATTACCATTCAGTTCAATCCCTAATCTAAGAAAGCTCTTTGATATGAAATTCATCGTCAAATTATTCCCAGAAATTACTATTAAAAGTCGTCCTGTTCGTAAACGCTTTATTCAGCGACTGCAAAATAATCTACAGATACAGTTAAAACGCATTGTTAATGAGATAACTGTCAGTGGGTTCTGGGATAAAATCGAAGTTGTGTTACCTGAAGAGTCGATAAGCGCCTATGAGGCTGTTTGTGAGGCTATGCAGCGCACACCTGGTGTGCAGTTCTTCATTCAGGTAACTGAATTTCCTCTGGGTGATTTTCAAGACGTATATGAAAAAACTTTTCCCCTTTACGTTGACCGCATCAAAGGCAAAACATTTAAGGTACGTGTAAAGCGTAGCGGTAAGCATGAGTTTACATCTGTTGATTTAGAGAGATATGTTGGCGGTGGTTTATTGCAGCACTGTGAATCGGCTGGTGTCGATGTGCATAAACCTGATGTTTATGTTGATATGGAAGTTCGAGATGAGCGTCTGTATATCGTGGAGAAGCAACTGCAGGGTTTGGGCGGTTATCCGCTAGGCTCTCAAGACGCTGTTCTTTCTTTGATCTCTGGTGGTTTTGATTCTGTAGTGGCGTCTTATATGACGATGCGCCGTGGTTCGAAAACACACTTCTTGTTCTTTAATCTTGGTGGTAAAGCTCACGAAATAGGTGTTCAGCAAGTTGCGCTACACCTATGGCAGCGTTATGGCTCATCTGCGCGTGTAAAGTTTGTATCTGTGCCTTTCGATGAGGTAGTTGGTGATATTTTGCAAAATGTACATCACTCTCATATGGGCGTTGTACTGAAAAGACAGATGATGAGAGCTGCTGAGCAAGTAGCCGACTTCATGAAAATTGATGCCATTGTTACTGGCGAGAGTATTGCGCAGGTTTCCAGTCAGACAATTCCTAATTTAACGGTCATTGATCAGGCAACAAGTAAGTTAGTTATTCGTCCGTTAATTACAATGGATAAACAAGAGATTGTAGACAAAACAAAAGCATTAGGTTGTTTTGATATCGTTAAAATGATTCCAGAATATTGCGGTGTTATTTCTGATCGGCCAACTACTCAAGCAAAAATGACAAGAGTGCTAGAAGAAGAAACATGCTTGGATATGGATGTTTTAAATAAGGCTGTTGTTGATTGTAAGGTAATAGCTATCGATCAAATTATAGAAAATCTTGATGTTCAAAATGAAATTGAGGCCATGAGTAAAGTCTCTGAAAATCAAGTGATTGTTGATGTGCGTGCACCAAATGAGCAAGAACGTAAGCCGTTAAATATGCCAGGATGTGAAATAATCCTCGTTCCTTTTTACGAACTTGAAGCTGCTGTAGTCACTTGGTCAGAGAGTAAAGAGTATCTCTTGTATTGTGATAAAGGCGTCATGAGTCGTTTGCATGCACAAAATTTGCAAGAAAAAGGCTTTAATCATGTAAAAATATTTCGTCCGTTAGTCTAATCGACAGACTGGCTTGCGTGTAATTTTTATTTATCTTATTGATTTTGTTAGCTAATAATATTGTCGACAATCCGTAAATGTATCGACGAAAGTAAATCTAAAACACAGAGGTAAAGTTGCTACAACGTGCCTTTTGAGGTTTAATTGCCTCTGTTATAAATTTCTTTTATTTCGCAGTATATTCAATTTTATGAAGATACTCGTTGGTATTAGGGGTTTATACATACTTTTCTTATTATTAAATTTAGGAGCAGCCACAGATGGATAATCTGTTATCAGAAGGCCTTACACTGATGGTCTTTGGTATGGGCTTTGTTTTTACGTTCCTGACGTTGTTAGTTGGTGTAACAACTCTCATGTCAAAGCTGGTCGTTAAATATGAACCAGCACCGCAACCTAAAGCAGCCCCTTCAAGATCAGCTTCACCTGCGATTACGCAGGGTGGAAGTGATGAACTTGTAGCTGTAATTACAGCTGCGGTACATAAATATCGTTCATAAGAAACGATAAATAACACTATAAATTATTCGTGCACTATTATCGACAGAAGGCCTTTTACCCATGTCCGATGCAAAGAAACCGCTAGGTATTACTGATGTAGTTCTGCGTGACGCTCATCAGTCTCTCTTCGCTACGCGTATGCGTATTGATGATATGTTACCGATCGCAGAGAAACTTGATAAAATTGGTTACTGGTCCCTAGAAAGCTGGGGCGGAGCTACTTTTGACTCTTGTATCCGTTTTATCGGAGAAGATCCGTGGGATCGTATTCGTGAACTAAAAGCGGCTATGCCAAACACTCCTCAGCAGATGCTATTACGCGGTCAAAACCTACTTGGTTACCGCCATTATGCTGATGATGTTGTACATAAATTTGTAGAACGTGCGGCTGTTAATGGTGTAGACGTATTCCGTATCTTTGATGCAATGAATGACCCGCGTAATCTAGAAACTGCGATCAAAGCAGTGAAGGAAACAGGTAAACATGCTCAGGGTACTCTTTCGTTTACAACAAGCCCTGTCCATACGACTGATATGTGGGTTGAATACGCTAAAACATTAGAAGATATGGGCGCAGACTCAATCGCTATTAAGGATATGTCGGGAATTCTGACTCCTTACGCTGCATTTGATCTTGTTTCTCGTCTTAAAGCGCAAACTGATTTAGAAGTGCAGCTTCATGCACATGCTACTTCAGGCCTATCTGATATGACGATTCTGAAAGCGGTAGAAGCTGGGATTGACCGTGTCGATACAGCTATATCTTCTATGTCTATGACATATGGGCATAGCTCGACTGAATCTGTAGTAGCTGCATTGGCAGGTACTGATCGTGATACAGGTCTAGACCTAGAAGCGTTGGAAGATGTTGCTGCATACTTTAGAGAAGTGCGTAAGAAGTATGCCAAATTCGAAGGTTCTTTACGTGGTACTGATTCACGTATTCTGATTGCTCAGGTTCCTGGTGGCATGTTGACAAACATGGAAGGCCAGTTAAAAGAGCAAGGTGCTTCAGATAAGTTTGATGAAGTACTCGCTGAAATACCACGTATTCGTAAAGACCTGGGTTATATCCCACTGGTTACACCTACTTCTCAAATCGTTGGTACGCAGGCCGTTATCAATGTCTTGATGGGTGAGCGGTACAAAACTATATCTAAAGAAGTTCAGGGTATCCTTAAGGGTGAGTATGGCGCAGCTCCTGCACCATATAATGCTGAACTTCAGGCTCGTGTTTTGGATGGTGCAGAAGTATTAACTTGCCGTCCTGCCGATATGCTTGAATCAGAAGTTGAAAAACTAACTACCGAACTGCGCGCCGTGGCAAATGAAAAAGGCCTCACTTTGGCTAGCGCAGATAAAGAAATTGATGATGTATTAACTTATGCATTATTCCCTCAGATCGGTTTGAAATTCCTGGAAAATCGCGGCAACCCTGACGCGTTTGAACCTGCCCCTACATTAGAGGATGCTATGGCTATGGCTGCACCTAAAAATACTGGACCACAAGTTTATACTATTACTGTTAATGGTCAGAATTATGTTGTTCAAGTAGCGGAAGGAGGAGATGTTTCTTCAATTACTCCTGCTGCTCCTGTTGCTGCCGCTGCACCATCTGCTACGTCAGGCGAGCCGGTTTCAGCTCCTTTGGCTGGTAATATCTGGAAAGTTCAGGTAACACCAGGGCAAGCGCTCCAAGAAGGTGATGTAATCGTAATCCTCGAAGCGATGAAGATGGAAACTGAAGTGCGTGCTGCAAGAGCCGGTACTGTTGTTTCTGTTGACGTTAAAGAGGGTGATGCAGTTCAGGTAGGTGATAGCCTCATCACTTTAGCGTAAGGGGTCTATCGAATGGATAAGCTTCTCGACCTGTGGCTAGCCTCAGGTATTTATAATATTTCGCCAGGGCAGTTCGTAATGATCGTTGTCGGTCTAGGACTGCTTTATTTGGCGATTCGTAAGAACTTTGAGCCTCTATTGCTTGTACCAATAGGTTTTGGTGGCATTCTGGCAAACATTCCTGAAGCAGGGTTAGCATTTTCTGCCGTAGAAAATGCGGTACATTTTGCTACCCCTGAGTTGCTAGCGGGCTTTGCTGCTGTTCTAGGTATTACGAGTATTGATCCGCATGATATTTTACATGCATATCACACCTCTAGTGCTAGTGTGCACGCAGCTGCGACGTTGTTTGCAAACGATAATAACTTCAATAACGGCATGCTGTATAACTTTTATACAGTAGCGATCGCTTCGGGTGCAGCACCTTTGATTATTTTCATGGGTGTAGGTGCAATGACGGACTTCGGGCCCTTGTTAGCAAACCCTAAAACTCTGTTCTTAGGTGCTGCTGCACAGTTCGGTATTTTTGCTACCGTACTCGGTGCTGTGGGCCTAACTAGCATGGGGTTAATGGACTTCAGCATTCAAGATGCTGCGGCTATTGGTATCATTGGTGGGGCTGATGGTCCTACGGCGATCTATGTTGCGAGCTTGTTGTCTCCTCAATTGCTTGGTGCAATTGCAGTAGCTGCATATTCGTACATGGCGCTTGTTCCTTTGATCCAGCCGCCTATTATGCGTGCTTTAACAACGGAAGCTGAGCGTAAGATTCAAATGGTGCAGCTGCGCCATATCTCGAAGTTAGAGAAAATCTTATTCCCATTGTCGTTGCTCCTATTGGTCGCTATGTTGTTACCAGATGCTGCGCCTCTATTGGGTATGTTCTGTTTCGGTAACCTAATGCGTGAATGTGGTGTTGTTGATCGCTTAAGTGATACTGCACAAAATGCATTGATCAATATCGTAACTATATTCTTAGGGCTTTCAGTTGGGTCTAAACTTTCCGCTGATAAATTCCTGGATGTGGAGACATTAGGTATTCTGGTACTAGGTATTGTTGCTTTTGGTATCGGTACTGCGATGGGTATCTTAATGGCTAAGTTTATGAACAAACTGGCAGGTGGTAACTCTATCAATCCATTGATTGGGTCTGCTGGTGTATCTGCTGTACCTATGGCAGCTCGTGTTTCGAACAAGTTGGGTCTTGAGGCTAACTCTCAAAACTTCTTGCTGATGCACGCTATGGGGCCAAACGTTGCAGGTGTAATCGGTTCTGCGGTTGCTGCAGGCGTTATGATCAAGTTTGTTGGCTAATAGTTTCAAAGTAAATAAAAAGGCCGCTCATTGAGCGGCCTTTTTTGTTTCTAAGTGTGTACGATAAATATTAGTAACCCGCCAGTGTTTCCACATGAGCTTCAACACTGAACGCTAACGCTACAGGGTTGTAGCCACCCTCTAAAACAGATACTAAGCGGCCTTGAGAATATACTCGGGCTACGTCCATTAGCAGTTTGGTTACCCAGCGGTAATCGTCCTCGTTGAGGTTTATGTCCGCCATAGGGTCTTCGTGGTGAGCATCAAAACCTGCAGAGATGAAAATCATATCGGGTTTGTGGTTTTGTAGTGCGGGGAGCCAGTGCTTCTCAACTATATTTCTGAAAAATGCGCTATCGCTGTGTGCTGGCATTGGGCAGTTAACGATATTAGGTCGTTGAATATCGCAATATCTTTCAGGGTAGTAAGGGTGCTGGAAAGTAGAGCAAACCAATACTTCGGGCTTATCTTTAAATATATCAACCGTACCGTTGCAGTGGTGTACATCAAAATCAACAACAGCCACACGGTTCACTTGTGGATGTTGTAATGCCTGCATTGCGCCTATAGCTACGTTGTTAAAAAAGCAAAAGCCCATCGGTGTATTATGTTCAGCATGGTGCCCTGGTGGTCTTACCGCACAAAAGGCGTTATCAGTTTTGCCTGCAAGTACTCGGTTAGTCGCAAGGATTGTTGAGCCGGCAGCTAAACTAGCAGCATGTAGAGAATCCGGACATAAAGCCGTATCCTCATCTGCATAAACAATGCCTTCTGTCGGCAGTTTCATTTCTAAACGTTTTTGATGTAATGACGCATGCGCCATTGCTATCTGCTCAGGCGTGACGTGAATAGATTGCATTGTTTCTAGCTGCTGAATTAACCCTGTCCTTTCAAGGACCTTGCGTATTGCTAGCAGTCTAATTGGGCTTTCCGGATGCTCTGGGCCCATATTATGAAGACCACAATCGTCATGGGTAATAAAAGTAGTTGTCATATTCCCTTCAACTCTCATTATTTTTTATCAGTGTACTGGAAAATACTATTCTGGACTGCCTAGCCGAAAGTCTAAATATGCGTGTAGTCGCCTTTTTCTTGATTTAAGTCATGGGTCTTAAGTACGCGTAAAGATAAGATGTTAACCACAGCATAGAACTGTATTAGACACCGCGTGTTCACCCTCGCCGGTGTTTTTTTTTGTCTGAGAGCGTGACTCCTTCCCCCGGCCTTCAATGGCTCCTATACTATGTCCTGAAAACTTTATTCTTGCAGAAGGATCGCTGATTTAGTGCACCCGCCGAAAATTGACTACTCTACTAAGCGTGTCCTATTGATCGAAAGCAGTGGAAACATGCGTTCGACAATAGTTTATATGTTGAAACAGTTAGGAATTGCCAATATCCAAGCGGTGACTATTAATAGTCACGTACTGGAGCTTATCAAAGATGGAGCCTTTGATATTATTCTATTGGGGCATAATGGCAGTGATCAGTTAACGGGTTTGCAACTTCTAGAGGAGTCTCGTTTTCTTGGTTATATAAAACCTGGAGCTTGTTGGATGTTTATGACAGGCGACTCTTCGCAAGAAGTAGTCTTACATGCCATTGATAATCAGCCCGATGCGTTGTTAACCAAACCATTTTCGATGGATGAGCTTAAATCAAGATTAGATCTACTGATATTCCGTAAGGATGCATTGCGGGAAGTTGATACGCTTGTAGAGCGCGGTCAGTTAGATATGGCTGTTAAGGCGTGTGACCAAATTGAGTTGTCTGGAAGTGACTATGATTACGTTCAGATGATGAAAGGAAAGTTGTTACTACAGTTAAACCGTTTTGAAGAAGCCGAACGTTTTTTTAAACAGCGTTTTAGGCATCACAATGAGAAAGAGAGTGGTTTATGTCTTGCACAAGCCTGTATCGGGCAAGGTAAATACTCTGTAGCAAAGCCACTACTGATTAAACTTGTAGCGAAGTTTCCACTTTTTTTATCTGCCTATGATCTGCTCGCTAAAGTGTATGAACACGAGGGAGAGTTAATCCCCGTGCAAGATACATTAAGAGATGCCACTCAAAAATCCCCACTAAGTTTGTTAAGGCAAATGGAGCTTGGCCGAGTTGCTGTATATACCAAAACATTAGAACTGGCTGAAGGGGCGTATAGGAAGTCTATCTCGCTGGGGCGGGAGAGCTGTTATAGCTCACCAGAACCTTTTTTACGTTTGGCTAATATACGTCGTTTGGAAATGGCAGATCTTCCTGAGAGTGAGCAAGCAGGCCTGCGCAGTCAATTCGATGAATTGCTAAATACAGCGAGTTACCAGTATCCCAAAGATGTAGCCCTTAAGGTTAAGACTGCACTCTTACGAAGCCAGTTAAGCAGTGATATGGGTAATGAGGATGATGCAACCCGTTATATGGGTGAGGCATCTAAGTTTGCCGAAAAATTTGAGCAATCGTTGGACTTGCAAAGAGAGTTACTTGATATAACGGGCGACCGTTTACCTATTCTTGAGCAGCGGTCGACTCCGAATAAGGATAAACCTAAAGGCCATGCACATGATCCTGAGATGAGCGCTCGTGTAAATCGCCTAGGTGTTAAGCATTACCTAGCAGACAAAATACCACAGGCAATTCGTTATTTTGGTTTAGCTATTGAAAATGACCCAAAAAACTCCCGGGCATTACTCAATTTAGCGCAGTTGTTTTTAGAGTCTGCGAAACAAGAGTCTACTCGTCGAGAAGAGCGCCTTAAAATGGTGACTCGATACTTACGCTTGGCAGAACGTATGGTCTTAAATGAGCTGGAAACAAAAAAACTAACCTTGCTTAAAGCCTGCAGTAAAGTTTCTTTAGAGAAGCTTCCTGAAGGGAGTTTAGGTGTTTTGCTAAAGTAGCAGGAAGGCGGAGTTGCGAAAAGTGTTGTGGGTGCTGATAGAAGTGCGTGTGGTGTCCCAGGCAGGATTCGAACCTGCGACCTGCCCCTTAGGAGGGGGCTGCTCTATCCAGCTGAGCTACTGAGACAAATTTAAACGAATGATTAATACACGTTTAAGAGGCGGTATATTAAGGCTTTTTTGTCAGCCTGAAAAGTAGCATCTTTATTTATTGGCTATTAGTGGGTAAAAAGTGGGAATCTATGAATGTGTTTTTGCTAGTAGTCGCTGTAACGGCCTTTACGCTTTGCCGATGTGAGACTGGCCAGTGTAATTACCTTTAGCCCCTTTTGCAGTGTATAGAGAGTTGCTGGGCTTTTGGCCGCGTAAAGCGGTGAGTAGCTTGTCTAGACTTTGGCTTGAGCGCATTACGATTTGTTCGTTTCGCTGGTTAGCATCCATGGTGTTTTTCAATACAGTTTCTAAATCACTCCAATGGGCTTTGAACTGCTGCGCAAGTGCTTGGTTTTGATTCTGGGAAACTAATGAAGCAATTCCTTCTTTAGAAACCGGTAAGCCAGCTGCGAGCAACAATTCGGCTCTTGTCTGATTGTTTTGATCAAACTGTCGAAGGGTATTTTGTTTTTCTGTATTGATGGTCTGAATTGCTTCGATTTCTCGAGCTTTTAATGCAACGAGCTCTTGATCTAACAGTTTTTCTAAACCGCTTAAAATAGTAATGCCCTCTAAGGCGAGGGCATCAACGGACGCAAGAGTCGAAGAGAAATCTGTCATATTGGATTATTCCATCATGGCATCAAAATCGATCATCTTCTCTGCTACTTGCTGAGCATCAATTTTATAGCTTCCGTTATCTATTGCCGCTTTAATGCTGGCAACACGTTCACTATCAACATCCGGTGTGTTTGCAATTTTGGCATCAGCCGCTTGCATAACTTTAACGGTATCGCTTAGCTCAACTGTATCTTTTTGAATCGGCTTAGCGGAAGTATGGGTGACAGGTGCAGCACTCCCATTACTTTTTTGGGTGCTGACCTTTTCACGAGCTGTCATCGCTTGTTGCGATAAGGAGCTGTTAAGATCAATAGCCATTTTTCTACCCTCAAAAACTATGTATACGTTGTTTAACGGCTACGTTTATTAAAACTTTAGGAGAAAAGTGAAATAAATTATTTAGTCTGCAATATGTAGTAATTATAAACATTTACCTTGAAATTGCTACCGAGAGACGGATACAAGGCCTCTGCTTTTTACATAGGCGCGGATAATTTTTTGTGATTTGTTATTGAGTATTCTTATTTGTTCGCCCTTTTTACCACTCTCAAGTGCCGTACCTTGTGTTCTCACCGCTAGTGAGCCGATTATAGCTTCAATAATAACGGTGTCGTTACGCTCAACCAATTTCGGAATAAGCAACATATTAGCTGTTAATAAGGTGCCTGCAGAAATATTACGGCGGGCAGTTAGGCTAATGAGTTGATCAGGCGTGGTAAAGAAGCTTTGATTAATCAGGCTAGTATTTCTTCGTACAAATGATAAATCATTAGCCCCAATAGCTGATCCTTTTAATATGGGGTGTCTGACTGTGGCGACCATGGAGAATATATTGACTTTAGCCATGACATGAACAGCCCATTTTTTAGGTGCTTGGCAGCGGACGCGCAAAGATAATCGACCACCGGAAGGAAGGGTCGAAGGGGTTGGAATATCAAATTTTGTACATTTTTTGAAATTTGTACGTTCATTAATTGGGTTTACGACTATATTAATATCAGATTGAGGCTTTTTTGCGGAAAAGTGCTCGTAAAGATGTTTCTCTACAATACTTTGTAAAGGTTCTGCTACGCACTGCGTAGGGAATAGAGAAACACTTAATAAAATGATGAGAGTGCCGATAACAGGCATTATTCGAAAATAACTCACGGTGGCTCCTGATTCAGAACAGGATTGTTGTCGTGGTGTCGCTACTATAGTGACAATAGATTTGGTGTAGATCATGTCAGGTATTCTAGATACTGTAAACCTGCGTACCCAGATGGTTGGGCAGAACCGTTTAGAGCTTTTGTTGTTTGCACTTGAAACCGATCAAGTATACGGAATCAATGTGTTTAAAGTACGTGAAGTACTGCAATGTCCAAGGTTGACAGAAGTTCCGCGGCAAACAACCTCAGTTAAAGGGATGGCACATATACGTGGTGAAACAATTCCCGTATTGGACCTCTCTGAAGCGGTGGGACGTTCTGGTATCCCTAAAGATGAACATCAGCAATGCTTTTTGATAGTTGCTGAATATAATACGCGTACACTTGCCTTTCTAGTGAGAAAAGTGGACCGTATTTTGAATACTCATTGGGACCAAATTATGGCGCCTCCCGCAGAGATTGGGGTGGAAAACTATCTGACAGCTGTGTTTGAGTATGAAGATAGGCTAATAGAGATCTTAGATGTTGAGCAGATACTGGCTGATTTGTATCCGATGCACACTAATGTCAGCGAAGAAATTGCTACTCAAGAGATGAAGAGCAAGGCAAAAGAGTACCATATCTTGTGCGTTGATGACTCGAGTGTCGCTCGAAATCAAATGCAGCGTAGTCTTGAAGATCTTGGCGTTAAAGTCACGACATGTAATAACGGAAAAATTGCATGGGATATGTTGAACAAACTGTCTGAAAATGGGAATGATGTAACTGAGCTTTTCTTAATGGTTATTTCCGACATTGAAATGCCAGAGATGGATGGTTACACATTAGCGGCAATGATCAGAGAAGACCCGCGCATGGATAAAATGCACATTGTTCTTCATTCCTCATTAAGTGGAGGGTTTAATGTTTCCATGGTGAAGAAAGTGGGAGCGGATGGCTTTTTGGCTAAGTTTAATCCTGATGATTTGGCGAGTGTAGTTATTGATCGAATTAAGAAACTTGAGCAGCGACTGTAGAATGGAATCATCGCTATGAATGAGCGTGTCGACGTCTTCAGAATAACGCCGGAAGAGTTTGCTATTTTTAGCCGGTTTCTGGAAAAAAGCTGTGGGATTTTGCTGGCAGAGCATAAGCAATATCTTGTGAAAAGTCGGTTAGGCAAAATAATGCAAGAATGTTCGCTTAATAATTTGAGCTGCCTTGTTAAGCAGCTTGAACGCCCCGGAGGAAGTCAGCTTAAAGATAAAGTTATTGATGCGATGACTACCAATGAAACATTATGGTTTCGTGATATACATCCCTACGATATTTTAAAAAATAAGCTTCTTCCTGAAATAAAAGAGAAAAAAGGCCGCCAAAAGATACGTATTTGGTCGGCAGCTTGCTCTTCCGGGCAAGAGCCATATTCTATGAGTATGGTCATTGATGAGTATAAGCGTGCTAACCCTGGCTCTTTTATGGCTGGGGAAGAGATAATAGCGACGGATATTTCTGCCAGTGTACTTCAGCAGGCGCGCTCTGGTGAGTATGAGATGTTAGCGTTGGGCCGAGGCTTGGAACAGAGCCGGTTGCAGAAACACTTTAAGGCAAATAAAAATGGTTCTTGGACTATTAACCCTGATATCAAATCGAGAGTTCGTTTTCAGAGTATTAACTTATTAGGTCAATATTCAGGGCTAGGGCAGTTCGATATCATTTTCTGCCGTAATGTAATGATCTACTTCTCTTTAGAAGTAAAAACAGAAATATTAAGAAAAATGCATAAGCAGCTTAACCCAGGTGGTTACTTATTATTAGGTGCATCTGAATCTCTTCCAGGTTTGTCTGACTGCTACAAAATGATTCATTGCCGCCCTGGTATTATTTACCAAGCTATTTAGCTTCACAGCGGCAAAGAAAAGCGGCAATCAAGTGCCGCTTTTTTTATGCCTACCAAAAACTATATCTTTAATTCCCCCGTATTTCATGGCTCTGTAGCGCTTTCTTCTGTTTGGCATAGAGATTGCTTTATTCTCTCTACACATTGAGAGGTGACGTATGGCGATTACTTTTGAAAAAGCATTAGGAATACATGATGACGCAATTGCACTGCGCTCAAAGCGTGCAGAAGTCATTGCTAATAATATTGCCAATGCCGATACGCCAAACTTCCAAGCGCGTGATATCGATTTTAAAAGTGTGTTGCAAGGTGTTCAAGGTGCTCAGCAAACTCAAGCACCCCTGAAAATGGCTAGTACCAATGCAGCGCATAACGATGCCGTTATTCATCCGGATTATGCTGCCGAGTTATTATTTCGTACACCGACTCAGCCTTCTGTTGATGGAAATACGGTTGATGTTCAGGAAGAGATGGCTCGCTATACAGAAAACGCTTTAGGCTACCAAGCATCGTTTGATTTTATAAATCGTAAATTTAAAGGCCTCTCTAGCGCTATCAAGGGTAATTAATCATGTCATTGGCAAATATATTCAATATAGCGGGTTCAGCGATGAGTGCTCAGACCATTCGTCTGAACACAACAGCAAGTAACATGGCTAATGCCGATAGTGTGAGCTCCAGTGTTGGTGAGACTTATCGGGCACGTAAGCCAGTTTTTGAGCTGCAAGCACCTTCACTTGAGCAGATGACAGGTACCGATACTGGGTTAATTCCTGGGCAGGGAGTGCATGTAGCAGGCATCGTTGAGAGTCAGGCTCCACTTCGCACGGCGTATGAGCCAAGTCACCCTTTAGCCGATGAAAAAGGCTATGTGCATTACCCTAACGTGAATGTGGTTGAAGAGATGGCAGATATGATTTCAGCGTCTAGGTCGTTTCAAATTAACGCTGAAATCATGAATACAGCAAAACAGATGGTGCAGCGAGCTCTTACACTGGGGCAGTGATTTGCTGAACAAATATTAACCTGGTCAAGTAAGTTTTGACCGTAATTAAAGAGTTGAGGTCATGATATGGCTGATATCAACGGTGTAAACGCAACGTCGGTTTATGAGCAAATAAACAAAAGTAACCAGGCATCTTCTACAGCTAAATCGCAGTCTGAGACAGATAGCGATATGTTCATGAAGCTGATGATTGCTCAGTTGAAAAATCAGGATCCTACGAGTCCTGCTGACACTGCTGACTTTATGCAGCAAATTTCAAACATGAGTTCTGTTGAGAGTATTAATAACCTTAATACTACGATGTCTGATATGAGCAGTGCTTTGTTAACCAGTCAGGCGGCTTTACAAGCATCGTCAATGGTTGGTCAAACAGCTTTTGTGAAAACCGATAAGGCGATGCTAGATAGTCGGGGCATGATCGAGGGTGTATACACGCTTCCTGAAAGCGCCAAGGGCGTGCGGGTCTCGGTTTATGATTCGGTAGGAGCTGTTGTAGATACTTGGGAGATGAAGTCTGTAGCAGCAGGTGATCATAACTTCGGTTGGAATGTGGGAAATAGAGACCGTCAAAGTGAGTACAAAGTCGTGGTGGAAGCGACAGATTCGAAAGGCGTTTATAAGCCTGCCGAGAGCTATATTGGCCATCGAGTTGACAGTGTTACCTTGGGGCAAAACGGTATTGGTATGAAAGTGAATACAGGTGCCGGAACAGTGAATATGAGTGACATCAAGCAAATAGGTTAATGAGAGGAAATAGTCATGGCGGGTTTTAATATCGCGGTTACAGGATTAAAAGCATCATCGACTATGCTTGATGTCGCAGGTAATAATATAGCGAACTCTAGTACAGTAGGTTATAAGTCATCCAGAACAGAGTTTGGTGATATCTATACTGCATCTGTTGTGGGCTCAGGAAGTAGTAATACGCCAGGGTCAGGTGTCACTGTATCGAATATCGCGCAGGACTTTAGCTCTGGTACGTTAGAGTTTACCAACAATAATCTTGATTTGGCGATTAATGGCTCTGGCTTCTTTCAGTTAGATGATCAGCAAGGCGGTATAACTTATTCGCGTGCTGGTGCTTTTGAGCTTGATAAAGAAGGCTATGTCGTTTCTAAAGATGGTAAGCGTTTACAGGGATACGGGCTGGACGATAAAGAAAATCGCTTGCCCATAGGTGATTTGGCAGTAACTCAAAAAGAGTATCCGCCCAAAGCAACCAGCGACATGGATCTTGCGTTTAACATTGATGATCGTGAAGACTCAACAACACTATTGCCTAATTACGATAAAGATAAGGCAGGCTCTTATACCTACAGTACAACAGTACGTACGTTTGATAGCTTGGGTAATGAGCACACCGTAAAATACAATATGGTTGAGCAGCGTCCTGAGCAAGAGTATAAAAAATACATAGCAGCCCCTGCTAGCGATGTGCTGATTTCAGGTGCTCCTGCTATAACTGTGGCCTTGGCTGCAGGGTTACCAACAGCAGCTGCAGGTTTTGCTCAAGTCACAACGACAGCTAAAGGCCCTGTAGGGAATAACCAAGAAATTTGGAGGCTTCAGGATCCTGTTCTGAAAGATCTTCAAGAAACGGATCCACGAATTTTTGCTGTTGAGTATTACCCTGATGGACTAGGTTCAGGTGAACTGAAGATTATTACGCGTGCAGATTCGCTTGAGTTTGGTGATTTAGTTGTGACTGATAATGCGGCGACTCCTATCTCATTGCAGCCTACTGCAACGGATACTACAGGTTTTGTTTCAAGTAACGAGAAGCAATATTTCGAGTTTAATGCTGCAAACTTCCCAACCAATACATTCAATATTAAAATTGCCGGCGTAGAGATAGATATTTCTACTGGAACAGGAGGCATGAGTGCTGAGTTGGTTGCTTTAGCGATTCGTGATCGTGAGTCAGATATTATTGAAGCGAATCCACTTATTCAGTCAGTAAGCTGGGACCCTGATCAGGGCACCAATGGTGCATTACGTATTGAATATAAACCAGAAGTAACGCCGGGCTCCTTGAATGCCGTTTCTGTAGGTGTGTTTGATGACAGTGTCTCGCAACTGTTTGCTGCTGATAGTGTTGCTGGTGGTGCTTTAGATGCGCATTTTGTTGATCCGGGTGATAATTCTTATGATGGTGTCTATCGCGTTTATGCATACCTAAATGGTGATGAAGCACTTGATTTGGGTAAAATGAATGATCCGGGTAATGGTTCGGCTACTGAGCCTGGTCCTATTCTGATTAAGTTTGACCCTACCAGCGGTATTCTTTCGTCGGTTAATGGTGAAGAAGTACGTACCGGCGCAGCAGTACCTGATTTGTTGATTAAGGGTGCTGATCCAGCTAACCCAAATAACGTAATTACATTGAATTTGGGAGGCTCTACACAGTTTGCATCTGACTCTATTATAAAAGCTTCAGACCAAGATGGTTATCCAAAGGGTGATCTTATTGGCGTATCGTTTAGTGGGACAGGTGATATGATTGCGGCCTTTAGTAATGGTGAAGAACTTAAAATTGGTGTGGTAGCTATTGCCTCTTTTGAAAACCAAGCAGGTTTACAACCAAGTGGCGATACTGAGTGGTCAGCAACACTCGCATCTGGTGGGGCTCTAATGAACCCACCAGGAACTGGCTTAAATGGTTTGCTTCGTTCGGCCGCTTTAGAGCAGTCGAATGTGGACTTGTCAGCAGAGCTGGTAAAGTTGATAGAAGCGCAGCGTAACTTCCAGGCAAACTCTAAAACACTGGAAACTTTGAACACTGTAACGCAGTCGATTTTGCAGATCTAATTCGTACTTTCCTCTATTTATTAAAGAGTCGCTTATGCGGCTCTTTTTTTTGGCATGTGGTTTGCATTTAAAGATGTATGGAGTCGATACGGCAACCACAAAATTCCGGATGAAGTTATGGATAAAGTTGTTTTTATAGCGATGAGCGGTGCACGAGAAAATATGCTTGCACAGCAAACTCATGCTAACAATTTGGCTAACGTGAGCACGACTGGTTTTAAGACGGATTTGGCTCAAGCCCGCGCAATGCAGGTGTTTGGCGAAGGTTTGCCTACACGTGTTTATGCAATGACGGAAAGGCCGGCAACGGATACAACGACAGGAACTTTCATTCAAACAGGCCGAACACTTGATGTGGCCATAGATGGTGGGGGCTGGTTGACGGTTATTGGTGCCGATGGTAAAGAAGCCTATACCCAATCAGGTGAACTGCAGCTCAATGCCGCTAATCAGCTTGTGACGGGCAGTGGTTTGCCGGTAATGGGTAATGGTGGCATCCCAATTGTTATTCCTGCTGCTGAGCAAGTTGATATTGGCTCAGACGGGACTATTACCATCCGCCCATTAGGAGAGTCTGCTGCTGAGTTGGCTGTTGTTGATCGTATTAAGTTGGTTCAGCTTGATGAGCAGTCTATCTATAAAGGTGTCGATGGTTTGATGCATGTAGATGGAGGGCTTCCTCAGCCGCCAGACTTGGCGC
>JAWUYS010000134.1:0-22309 GCA_034110685.1 Neptunomonas sp. | reverse complement strand
CCAAGGATTCCTGCTGCAATACCACCCCAACCACCGCATACCCCATGAAGTGGCCCTACCCCCAGCACAGCATCACTTTTCCATTTGTTCTGCTGCAGCGTAAACATCCAAACAAAGACAACGCCAGCAATAGCCCCGCCCACCAGCGCACCAATCGGGTGCATCACATCAGAACCAGCACAAACCGCGACCAAACCAGCTAATGGGCCGTTATGTATGAAACCCGGGTCATTTTTACCAACGATTAGCGCTGCAATAATACCGCCCACCATCGCCATTAATGAGTTCACAGCCACCAAGCCCGAAACGCCATCCAATGTTTGAGCTGACATCACATTAAAGCCGAACCAACCAATAGAGAGGATCCATGCACCTAATGCTAAAAATGGAATGTTAGACGGAGGAAAAGCCACTAAACGACCATTACGGTAGCGCCCTTTACGTATACCTAAAAACAGCACAGCGACTAGAGCAATCCAGCCACCTACACCGTGTACAACAACCGATCCTGCAAAATCATGAAACCCTGCACCAAACGATGACTCTAACCACGCTTGAAAACCAAAATTACCATTCCAGATAATGCCTTCAAAAAGCGGGTAAACAAAAGCAACCGTTAACGTTGATGCAAAAAGAACAGGCCAAAATTTTGCACGCTCAGCAATACCACCTGACACAATCGCCGGAATAGCCGCAGCGAACGTCATCAAGAAGAAGAATTTAACTAATTCATAGCCATTACCTGCGGCTAGTGTTTCGGCATCCTGGAAAAAAGTAACGTCATACGCAATCCAGTAGCCAATAAAAAAGTAAGCTACGGCAGAAAAGCCAAAGTCTGTCATGATTTTAACCAGTGCGTTCACCTGGTTTTTATGACGTACTGTTCCTACTTCTAAAAAAGCAAAGCCAGCATGCATGGCAAATACCATGATGGCTCCCATCAGAATAAACAGGGTATTTGAGCTTTGAACTAGCGTCTCAACGGCACTATTAACATTATCCACGAATATCTCCTCAGTTCATGCAGGTGCACACTTTGCACTGTCTTGGTGCGCTTTCTTATATTTAATCCCAAAGAGGTGCATTCATTTCGATGTCCACTTGTTTAAATACAACCCATAAACTCAAAAACAGAAGCTAATGCATTGTTTTATTTAAAGTAAATTACAAAACGCGCACGTTTGGTGCAACAAGACCTCTAAAAGAGGTCTTGTTTCGCACTAATACAAAGCATGAACTATGCCAATAGGAGTCAACGCACCAACTTAAGGCCAGCGTATTTCGAAACAGCTATGAATACGCGTATTACGCTTAAAGTCAGGGTCGATGGTTTGCTGAGTGATTTCTTTAATATCAAAGCCTGAAAGCAGCTCATAATCCAGCTTAAAGCGGCGATAGTTATTAGAGAAAATAAGCACACCGCCTTTGCGGAGCAATCTCATTGACAACTTGATCAGATCAACATGATCACGCTGTACATCGAGTATATCTAACATTTTCTTAGAATTTGAAAACGTAGGAGGATCCAAAAAGATCATGTCATAAGCAGGCTTACGCTGCTTTTTCAGCCAACTTAAACAGTCCGCTTCAATAAAATGGTGCTCTTTACTGTTAAAACCATTCAGTGCCATGTTCTTCATTGCCCACTGAAGATAGGTCGCAGACATATCTACACTGGTAGTCGATCTAGCACCGCCAATAGCCGCATGAACGCTGGCTGATGCGGTATAGCAAAATAGGTTTAAGAAATCTTTTCCATCTGCTTGCTGCTGAATTTGGTGGCGTATAGGGCGGTGATCCAGAAACAAACCGGTATCAAGGTAATCGTGTAAGTTAATTCTAAAACGACAACCATGCTCTTGTACTTCAAAGAAGCGCCCAACACTCGCTTGCTTGTTGTACTGTCCGGTACCACTTTGGCGCTTACGTTGCTTTAAGACGACCTTACGCGGGTTAACG
Organism: Neptunomonas sp.; assembly: GCA_034110685.1. Classification (GTDB taxonomy): domain Bacteria; phylum Pseudomonadota; class Gammaproteobacteria; order Pseudomonadales; family Balneatricaceae; genus Neptunomonas. The sequence goes on along the minus strand of JAWUYS010000134.1, from coordinate 20,350 downwards.
TCCAGCGCTTCAGGGATCGCAGCCAACACATCCTTGATACGGTCAAACGCTTTAACCTTATCAACCGACGCAGGTGCCGCGTACTCTTGTACATGTACCCAGTCATTATATAAATCAACAGCTACCGCATATTCAGGCATATCGGCATCGTATAGACGGTAACATCCGATTTGCTGCTGTTTTTGCCATTTTTTTAAGCTTTTGAGATTTTTCTTTAAGCGATTGGCAAACATTTGAGCGTTGTCACTAAGCCCAACTACAACCTCTTCTTCGCTCTCTTCACCTGGCTTAACGTCATTACGATCAGCATATAAGGTATACAAAAACAAACGACCGTCGATCGGGCCATTATTCAAGCTATAGCTTTTATCTGCTTTAAGACCCACTACCTGACAAAGTTCAGGGTTACCGGTAAAGATGGCCGCTTTCCAACCAGCAAAGTCCTGCTTTAAAGCATCGCCAATCTGACGATACAAGAACATTAGCTCAGACTCATCCCCCATACGTTCGCCATAAGGAGGGTTGGTAACGAGAAGCCCTGGAGAGTTTTCCGGTACTACCATCTGCTCAACAGACGCTCTTTTGAAACTAATAACGTCGCTAACACCTGCCCTTTCGGCATTATCTTTGGCTAGCTCAAGTACTGAGCCATCTTGATCAAATCCATAAAAGCGTGAGGTAAGGTTTTCTAAGCCCGCTTTTTTGCGTGCATCCGCTTCATCCAACAGTGCTAACCAAAGCTCAGCCTTATGCTGCTTCCAGCGCTCAAAACCAAACTGCTCTCGTAAAATGCCTGGGGCAATATCCGCGGCCATTAAAGCACCTTCAATAACTAACGTACCCGAGCCACACATAGGATCAAACAGAACAGGGTTGTCTGTAGCCAGTTTTGGCCACGACGCACGGCATAATATTGCAGCTGCCAAATTTTCTTTTAATGGTGCAGCCCCTGCACGCGTACGATAACCACGACGGTGCAAACTACCTCCTGATAGATCAAGAGACAGACTCAGCTTACCGCGGTAGATATGTGCATGGATCCGCAAATCAGGGTTGTCACGGTCAATGCTCGGACGCATCCCCGTTTTATCTCTAACCTGATCAACTATCGCATCTTTAACTTTTAAGGCGCCGAAGTGAGTATGGTTAATTGCATCTGTTTTACCCGTAAAAGCAACCAGTATTGAAGCTTCTTCATGCATATGCTCCAACCAGTTCACGGTTTGCACAGCATCATAGAGCTGATCTGCTGTTTCTACGTTTTCCTCAATAAGAGGTAATAAAATCCGATTAGCTAAACGCGACCATAAACACGCACGATATGCTTGCTCAAGCTCACCACTGAACTCAGCACCCGTTGCCGTTTGTTTGACCTCAGCTGCGCCTAACTCGGTTAATTCAGTTACTAGCAGTAATTCCAGCCCTTTTGGACAGGTTGCAAAAAATTTCATATATATTCCAATTTAGGGGTACTGTCTGCAAAAAAACCATGAGATCAAACAGTTACAATTTCATTCAATAAAAGTCACTAAATAGTGATTTTTTTTCATACCTTTTTTCAGCATTAACAAACTGATCTAAGCTGCTGATAGCGCACCTTTTTTGCAAATGCTTACTATTAAAAACAAATAGCTAATAGATAATTCCAATCGCACTCTGTAAAAAATTTCGTTATCTATATGGGTCTGTGATGAGCCAAAAATGGAATAAATCACAACCTTGAGAATATCCAGTCTCAGAGATTCACACTCTCATAATAACGTAACAGAGGCACTTTCTATATGAAGAGACAGAAACGCGATAAAGCATCAACTCTTTTCAATCGCGGCTTTCAGGCAGGCCTAAGTGGGAAATCACACGATGATTGTCCTGTTAAAGTAATCGACTTACGCAGCCACTGGATGAGCGGGTGGCGTGAAGGTCGAGAAGCACAGTGGAATGGAATGGCAGGTGTATCAGCCATTCAGGCTCACCCAGCACTACATTAATGTTGCTCCCCCTTTACAACAGACTAAGCTCCTCTATTTGAGGAGCTTCTTTTTATTTCCCTGTTACTTTTTCGGCAATGCCTGAATCGCCCTTACAGAGTCGCTGACTAAAGTTGGCCCTTTATAAATAAAACCAGAGTAAACCTGAACCAAACTGGCACCGGCTTCAATTTTTTCAGCCGCGTCAAAACCTTCAGTAATCCCACCTACACCGATAATCGGCAAAGCACCATCAAGTGCTTTAGCTAAAGTACGAATTACTTTTGTTGATTTGTTCCTTACAGGCGCACCACTGAGACCTCCAGCCTCTGCTTGCAAGGAAGAGCTTTCAACACCTTCTCGGGATACTGTTGTGTTAGTCGCTATAACACCATCCATCTCATATGTTTTCAAAGACTCAGCCACCATCTCTGTCTCTTCTTCAGTCATATCAGGTGCAATTTTCACAGCGATTGGCACATAACGATCATGCAAGTTTGCTTGCTTAGCCTGTTCGTTTTTAAGCGCTTCAAGCAGCGTATTTAAAGAGTCACCGAATTGTAGCGTTCTCAACCCAGGTGTATTTGGAGATGAAATATTAACCGCCACATAAGATGCTCTGGAATACACCTTTCTTAAACAGTAGATATAGTCACTATTAGCATCTTCATTGCTGGTATCTTTGTTCTTGCCAATATTAATACCTAACACACCGTTATAGCGTGCTCTATCAATATTAACTAGCAGCTCATCAACGCCATGATTATTAAAACCCATGCGGTTTATGATGGCGTTATGCTCAGGAATACGGAATAAACGTGGTTTTGGGTTACCTACTTGAGGACGTGGAGTTACGGTACCAACCTCAATAAAACCAAAACCCATCGCCGCCAATCCATCAATAGCAGAACCGTTCTTGTCCAACCCTGCCGCTAAACCAACAGGATTCGCAAAACGAATACCCATAACTTCAGTCGGTGCATCAAGACTTTCTGCGCCAAGAAGCGACGGAAGGCCAAGCGAAGCAGAGAGATTCATACTGCTTAAAGCAATATGATGCGAGCGCTCTGCATCCATGCTGAACATTAGGGATTTTGCTAAAGAATAGAGCATAACCAAACCGTTTTTGAAAAAAGATGGCGGCATTATAACGGTGCAACGACAGTTTTACATCCCGCCTATCCAATTCGCGTGATTGTTTTAAATTTTCCTGCCGAATCGAAGCTAATTTTAAAGCTACCAACAATACCGTTATGAAGTAAAAAAGGCTGCAGAATATCAGCGGGGAAACGCACCGAACGGCCATCTCTTGCGTGAGTAGAAACCATACAACTAGGGGCCCGGTATTGCTTTACGTATTCATCGGGAGAAATACGAATATCAACAATAATTTCATTCATAGCTACTTAATTGCCGCTCTCTTAAGCCAAATTTCACAGCTATTATACGACCTAATACCCTAAGCAGTGAAGTCATCCAAGACCGCACATCACTGCAAACAGCCTGTATTCACCATTCAAGCTAAGAAAAACTACTGGCCAAAAGGCATTTACCTCTGAGTAATCAAGTCATTGATATTACAGGCTGCTTAATGAATAATGATTCTTCGTTTATCTACTTTCTGCCTGGATCACGAACTCGGAATGCGAACTTTCCTGCTCTTTATCTTAACCATTGCCTCATCTGTTCACGCAGACGTTAACACTTACCTCAACAAATACAGTATTTCCATCAATGAAACTGTCAGGTTAACGATAGAATCGTCTCAACAAGGACAGCCTCAAAGACCTGATTTGTCTGTACTAAATCAAAACTTTGATTTGTTGGGCAGTAAGAAAATAACCATATCAAGCTTTCAGGGAAGCACTCGTCAAGCAACAACACGCTGGCAAGTACTATTGCGTCCTAATAAATCAGGCGAATTACAAATACCCGCACTTTCTATTAATGGGAAGCAGAGCTCACCTATTATTTTACTAGTGACTGGCAGCATAAATACGCTTCCGGGCTCATCTGTGACTTTTCCGCCAGCATTGAGCGCTCCCATCTTTATAGAAACGTCCATTGACCATACTGAGGCTTATCAAGGTAGCCAATTAATATATACCGTCAAACTTTTTCATAAAGAGCCATTAAATAAGAATGCAGCACTATCCGACCCCTTTCTAAATCAAGCCTTAATTATTCCTGCTGATGATGTAAGACGCAGTGAAACATCAGTAAAGGGTAAACCTTATTTCCTTGAAGAAAGGCGTTATGTGATCTTCCCCGATGATCCGGGCACTCACTTTATTGAGGCGCCTCTTTTTTCCGGTACTTCCCAAACTGATCAATACTTTGAAACGCAAGGAAGTGAAATTGAGATTGCTATTCTTCCTCAAGCAAATAGCAACTCCAAAGGTTATTGGCTGCCGCTCTCCTCTCTTCAGTTAGAAGAAAGCATCGATAAAGAAACGCCGCTTGGAGCAGGCTCATCTTTGATTCGCACCTTAACACTAACTGCTCGTGGGCTACCCGCTGCTCGCCTGCCATCACTATCGGTATTGAAAAACGAACTCGCCGACATTGAGCTGCTAAGCACAGAATTAGATGAAAGCTTTGATGAAGAAGGCTTAATCAGTAAACGCACCGAAACGGTTAAAATCACAATGAAGGAGCGAGGAGAAATAACTCTTCCTCCTATTGATATACATTGGTGGGATACCTATGAAGATCGCAGCAAGATAGCGTCTTTACCGCCCGTCATTTTGTATGTAAAAGCACCTACAATACAAAAATCACTGCAAAAGCCACTTATCAAGGCAGCCAGCCCAACAACAGATCAAACAACACCTAACAGCGCTGCAGATCCGCTAGCAGCCAATGCAAACGAAACCGGACACATTCCTCTGGTTGTTTTCTTAGCCGGTGTCAGCATGATCTCATCTCTTGGCTGGCTTTATACTTACTGCCGCTTAAGAAAACTAAGAAGCCATGCTCAGAAAAAAAGAGAAGCTATTAACGAGCGTCAAAAAGAGAAGAAAAAACATACTCACTCTCTTGCTGAGAAAAACACGTTTCAAGCACTCGCAATGGCGTGCCAACAGAACAATGTCGACATCAGTAAGCTTCGCTTAATAGAATGGGCGCAGCATTTTTGGCCAGAGACTTTTATTGAAAGCTCTAAAGATATTAGCCTACTAGCACAGAATCAAACGCTCGACTTCCTTATTATCGATTTAGAACAACATCTCAACTCACATGAAAAATCCTTATGGCAAGGAGACTTGCTTTTACAAGCCATAGAAGCGATTCGAAAGCGCCGGCAAAAAGGAAAAGCATGACGGGGCAAGGACGAAGATGACTTACCAAAAACATCAGGCCTTTCTTAGTAAGCTAGGATTTGGTGGCGTAAGTGAGCAAGAAAATATTAGAGCCAAACGTTGGTCTAGGCGCCTAGAAGGCCCAATGCTACTGGTTGCTCTTTGGATTATTGTGGATTGGTATCTTCGCGAGAAAGGATTAGCGGCTCCAAGTATCACATTTTTTACTGACTGGTTTATCTGGCTATGCTTCATCGCAGAAACCAGCATATTGCTAACACTTGTTGATAACAAGAAACAGTATTTACTCAGTAATTGGATGAACATCGTCATCATCATCGCGGGGCTCCCCATCATCTGGGGAATGGAAATCTTTTATGCGGGTATTTTAAGAAGTCTACGTCTACTTATTATGTTTGGCATATTTCTACGCATATCAACAGATGTACGATCAGTACTTTCACGACACAGCTTAGGCTTAACACTCTTCATTAGCTTTCTTATTATGCTGTTTTCTGGCTTTATCATCTCGGGTATAGGTCCCGCCTTTGAAACCCCCTTAGATGGCATTTGGTGGGCCTGGGTCACGATAACTACAGTAGGATATGGAGACTTAGTTCCTAGCACCACAACAGGTCGACTTTTTGGCGCTTTCCTTATTTTGATGGGAATAGGCCTATTCTCAATGCTAACGGCAAGCTTCTCTGTCTTTTTCATAGAGCAAGATGAAAAAGACATGATGGAACGCGAAGATGAAAACATTCGCCGAATAAGCCGAATTGAAAACAAACTTGAGCGCATTGAAGAGCAACTAGAAAAGACCTTATTTCATCTTACTCAAGCGCATGTTCACCCGCAAAATGCGGACTCTCAATTCGACATTGATCATACCACCAGCTCCGCCAATACAACCTCATCACCCAAGACAAGCATTAGCGAAAACTCCAGCAACAAACCTTTTAAAGGGAATGCTGTAGAGCCACCTCAAGATCCGGATAAGTAAACTCAAACCCTGCATCAAGTAAGCGTGCGGGGTACACCCTCTGCCCCTCTAGCAATAACTCACTGGCATCGCCCAGCAATAGTTTCATCACAAACCCAGGCATTCTCAGTTTTGCAGGCTTATCTAAAACGCCACCTAAGGCTTGGCTAAACACCTCATTTGTGACAGCGTTCGGAGAAGTCGCATTAAAACTTCCTAATAAAGTTTGGTGCGCCATCAAAAATCGAATAACGGATACTTCATCAGCCAAATGAACCCATGACATCCACTGCTGACCACTGCCAATAGGCCCACCAAGGCCAAAATTAAAAGGCGGTAGCATTTTAGCTAATGCACCTCCACCTGCACCTAATACAACACCCGTTCTCACTAGACATACCCGCGAGCCTAAAATCTTCTCAGCCTCTAAAGCAGCTTCCTCCCAGTCACGGCATAAGTCATGTGTAAATCCCGATATGGGGTGACTAACCTCATTTAACGGCGCGCCCCCTTCATGCGACCCATAAAAACCAATAGCGGAACCGCTAATAAAAAACTCAGGCCGAGCAGACGCTCGTTTCAGCTGTGCTATCAGCTCTTTCGTAAAATCAATTCGGCTTTCACGTAATAATTTTTTACGCGCTTCACTCCAGCGCTTATCAACGATCGGCTCGCCAGCTAAATTAATAACACCATCAACCTTTTTACCAACCTTATTAACCTGCGCAAGAGCCACACTTTGAGTTGCGCCTTTGAAGAGAAGCGCTACTTTCTCTGGTGTCCGAGAAATGACCGTTATCTGATGCCCTTCTTCCAATAAAGTATGAATCAATGCAGTCCCAATAAATCCTGTTCCACCACTGATCAGATAATGCATGCGAACCTCCTTAAGGTGCAGGTATTTTACTTCTATATACGCTATCCTCTACGCTTCAGATTAATCGCAAGACACAGGAAAGGTAAAGATGTTTACAGGTATTGTGCAAGGACTAGCCAAAGTCATCGCACTTAACAAGCGTGACCAATTTATGCAATTACGCCTCAGCTTACCGGAGATCAACTCCTCAAACCTGCAAACAGGCGCAAGTATCGCCGTTAACGGTACCTGCTTAACGATTACCGAGTTCGATCATACCGAAGTTCAATTTGATGTAATTAAAGAAACACTCGATGTAACTAACTTAGGGAACGTTGACGTTGGCGACACTGTCAATTTTGAACGCGCCGCACGTTATGGTGATGAAATCGGTGGCCATCAGTTATCAGGGCATATTTCATCAGTCGTCACTATAGATGAAATTGTTCGCACGACAGACAATTGTACACTTTGGCTAAAAGTACCTGAGCAGCTACTTCAGTACCTGTTACCAAAAGGTTTTGTATCATTAAATGGATGCAGCCTAACTATAGGTGAGGTTACTGGCTCACGCTTTAGCATTCACCTGATTCCTGAAACGTTAGCAGTTACCACTTTTGGCAGCGCTCAACAGGGCGACAGGATCAATATGGAAGTAGATCCTCAAACTCAAGCTATTGTAGATACTGTTAATCGCTTTCTAAACAACCGCACCCTATAAACTGTCGTAGAAAAATTTATTTATGAGCACTTTTGAATACCTTAGACAAAGCTTTTTCTTTTTCAAACAAAACTTCTCTGTTATTGCCAAGATACAGCTACCTTTCTTAGTTGTATTAAATGGACTAGCACTCTGGTTAGACATCAATGTAACTGATACTAATGAGTTTAGAGAAAAAACCGCCTATATCTCCATTCTAAGCCTAACGCTTTTACCGATATATTGGGGCGCCACCATTTTACTGATGCAGTCTAAACTAGAGAATTCTCCAATCTCCGCTTCACAAGCTATCATTGCTAGCTTATCGTTTTGGCGCAGCTTGCTATTTACCTTTATTCTGACCTCGTTTGCAGTATTTGGCGGGCTATTACTATTCATCCTACCCGGCATATATATTGGTGTTCGCCTTGCTTTTGCTGACTACATTTGTGTATTAGAAAAGCAATCTGCACTTAATAGCTTAAAGCAAAGCTGGAAAGACACTTCTGATTATTTCTGGACTTTACTACCCGGTTTAGCGATTCTTTTCATAGGGATCCAGCTCATTGAAATGCCGATAGCTCATACACTGTCTAACATGGAAGAGCGCAGCATATTAATTGAGCTACCTATTGTTGCAGTAGTAGACCTTTTAGGTGCCCTAATTACAGTATTTGGCTTTAGAATCTATTGTGTTATGCGTGAGGAAACCAGATCTAAAGAAACAGGTTCATCTAAGCCAGCCGATACTCTACCCGATGATACAGATCAATAATATCAACTCGTTATCCTCATTTGCCTGTTATTAGGCGATATCCAATCCGCATGAGTGATAGCATAAGGTCTAATGCCGATATTACCATCATCGGCTTTAGCGCTCTCATAAAAAGTTGAGTAATCATTGTGAGCAACCTTTTGCGTAACCTTTTGAGTAAGCATAGCGATGTCAGAGAAACAAATTTCTGCTGAAGCAAACATCAAGATGATGCTGCTTGATCCACATGGCGAATACCTTAACTGGCCAAAGTTGCTCCAAAAAACTCATAAAAATTGGGAAATCTTTTGTATTGATGACCCAGAAGTACTGATCTCACGCCTTAACGTTGATCATTATGACGCCATCATCATAAGCAGTTCGGTCAAGGACTACATTGAACTAAGTGTGTTACGAAGAGTTCAAGAAATTAGTCCTTCGATACTACGCTTTCAACTGGGAAGTAAGCTTGAAACACCCAAAGAGATGGCACAAAAATTAGAGTTAACGCACCGTATTTTTCCAGACCCATCAAATGCTGAACAGATAATCCAGACTATCGAGTACTTGTTCAAAATTACACGTCTAATAAACCGCCCAACACTCAAGCACTTTATTAGCCAGAAAAAACAACTTCCTGCAGCACCAACAACTTATAAAGCGCTCACTCAAGAATTAAGTTCAGACACTACAGACGCCCGAAAAATAGCTGCTATCGTAGAGTGTGATCCCGCTTTAAGTGCAAAAATAATTCAGCTGGTTAACTCTTCTTACTTTGGTTTACCGCGCCAGATTAGTCATATACCGGAAGCCGTCTCAATGATAGGCATTCGTATGTTACGCGGATTGGCATTATCTAGCCAAACATCTGGCATCTACCCTCCCCATAAAAATTGGAAGTATTTTTCATTTGAGAAAACCAACCAACGCTCTTTATTAGTAGCAAGGCTGGCACGTGATATCTGCCAAGATGTTGGTGCGGACAAAGGTGTTATGGAGCAGGCATTTCTAGGGGGATTACTTCATGATGTAGGCATTCTGGTTATGGCCTCTCAAGATCCAGCAGCATACCTTAAAGTTTTGCAGTATGCCGTCAAGGAAGAAAAGCCTTTGCATACAGCAGAGAGAAAAATTATGGGTGTTTATCATGGGGAGGTAGGGGCCGCACTTATGGCTCTATGGAGCATTCCAGCATTAACCGTTGAAGCGATACTGTTTCATCCTATTCCCTTCTTATCAAAAGACCAAAGCTTTCAACCGCTTACAGCAGTACATGTTGCAGATGCCTTAATACCACCCGTTTGGCAGCATCACACTTCTCAGATGAACAGCCAATTATCAGAGGCTTATTTAGAAAGAATTGGCCATTTAAAAGACCTACATCGCTGGAAGCTCATTGCATATGACTACAAACTTTTAATGAACTCTATCGAAACATAGCTTCTTTTTACGCTTTCTTTCTTACTTTACCTCTTCTAGCATCGCCCCAACCTTCAAAATCATGAAGATCAGGACGAATCAAGGGAACCGAACAAGAATAATACAGAGTGATATTGGCTCTAGAATCTACTCTTGAAGCCCCTATCTTAAGCTGCCTTATTAATACACCTTAAACGCCCCCTTTAAACTACCCTCTTAAACAGCAACTTCATTAGAGGGAGCCAAGCGGCGACTGTAGATAAAGATAGCCACAAAAACAGCCAACGATGCCAAGCTAATTAATATTTGATGATGCGGCCACAACAAGCCCATTCCCGCTACTCCAGACATGAGTCGTAACACGAGTGGTAATGGCCCTTCCAAGTAGCCTTCCATAAAGCCTACCAGCGCATACATTCCGAAAAGAGAGAATGTAAAAATAGTCAAAACCTCTGTAGCAGATCCACCAATAAAATTGGTATATGCAAATAACACCGGTACAACATACATACCCTTAGCTATCTTCCAAGCAGTCATCCCCGTTGCCATCGGCGGGGTTCCTGCAATGGCCGCTGCGGCAAAAGCAGTCAAACATACTGGAGGAGTAACATTTGAATCTTGTGATAACCAAAAAATGATCATATGAGCAGACAGAAGCAACATGGCTAGAGAAGTAGGATCAATAGCTTGCTGTAATAACTGCCCCTTTAAGTCACTAGGAATCAAATCAACTAATGCCAACGCATCAACTTCAGACATCGGCGCCGCTAACAGAGCCACTTTATCCATATCGATTAACATAAAGATCGTTTTTGCCACTTCAGGCAAGGTACCATCCATAATCAACTGAACCAACTGCATCTCAGCCATCAGATTATAAAGTGCAGGTGCAGATAGTGTCGCTAATACAATATAAGCAGCGGTTACCGGCAACCCCATTCCTAATACTAGGGATGCCAACGCTACCAATACCAAGGTAATTAATAAACTACCTCCCGCCCATTCAGTCACCATCAAAGAAAAGGTGTTACCAATCCCTGTCATCGCGACAACATTCACGACTAAACCTACAGCAATCAATAAAATAGCGGTTGTCGCCATATTTTTGGAACCTTGCGCCAAGGCATCTAAAATATCCTTAATACCCATAGGGTTTTTAGATAACCAAGAAGAGACAATAACAGACAAGATAGAAATACCTGCGGCATACGTCGGCGTAAAACCATAGATAAGCAAACTCACTAAAACACCTAATGGGAGCAAGAAGTGCCAGCCCTCTTTTAGTACTTCCTTGACTGGCCGAGTGTCTAATTCTACTGCTTGCGCGTGACTACGCTGCGCTTCAACACGCACATAAAAACCTACTGACATGAAATACAACAATGCAGGTAGGGCAGCTATCGCAATAATGTCTACATAAGGAATTTGAGTATAGGACGCCATAATAAAGGCACCCGCACCCATCACGGGAGGCATCAACTGCCCACCTGTCGACGCAGCAGCTTCAACACCAGCAGCAAAACGTGCCGGGAAACCTGCTTTTTGCATCAATGGAATAGTAATAACACCCGTTGATACTGTGTTAGCAACAGAGGAACCTGAAACAGAACCCATCAAGCCTGAACCCAGCACAGCAACAAAGCCAGGGCCTCCGACAAAACGCCCTGCGGCACAGCGGGATAACTCAATAATAAATTCTCCGGCACCAGACTTCACTAAAAAGGCGCCAAAGAGGATAAACATGAAAACATAGGTCCATGAAATGCGGGCAATTTGTCCAAACATCCCTTCAGATGAAAAATAACTACGATACATCACTGTTTCAAGGCTAAGTCCGGCAAAACCAAACATACCGTCAATGTACGGCCCCCACCAAAACACATATGTGAGTGCAAACAAGATCATACAAGGAATAAACCAGCCTGTTGTTCTTCTTGTCAGCTCTAACGCAATACCAATAGCAAGAATTGAAAACACCCAATCCAAGTTTGAAAACTTCACACCACGCTCATACAGTGCATCTTCAAAGCCAATCAAGTACAAGGCACATACTACGGCAGCGACGCCGAGTAAAATATCCAAAAATAGAACTGATTTTTTAGCGCCAGCAGGCCCTTTAATCATGGGAAACATAAGTGAGCAAAGTAAAGCAAAGCCGCCAAAATGTAGGGCCGAAACCCACAGTTCAGACAAGGTTCCTAATGTATTAAAGTAGATATGGGCAATGGCAAAACATACACCTGCCCAGTAGATAAAACGACCTATAGGGCTGGCATCATCCCGCTGCGCTAACTCCAATTTTTTTAATTTTTCCGCAGTGTCCTGTGCAGAAGCAGATGATGCCTGAGTCATAATTACTCACCTTGGTTTTATAAAGACAAAAGAAAAACCGGTGCGGCAGAATAACAGCCGCACCTAATGAGATGATCAGTTAGCGATCAGGTGAGCAGGAATAGTTAGTCCCATCTCTTTGTAATAACGCGCAGCACCAGGGTGCAAAGGCAATGGTAATCCAGCAATCGCTTTATCTAGCGCCATTGCTTTGGTTGCCTTGTGAATACCGTTTAAGAAGGGAAGGTTTTCATAAAACGTTTTGGTCAGCATATAAACATCATCTTCTGAGACATCATCACGCACTGCCAAAAAGTTAGGCTGCGCCATGGTATTAATCTCTTTTGTCTGGCCAGGGTATGTGTTTGCAGGGATGTTAAATCGCGTCCAAAGCTTATACCCACCGTTTGCTTTTTCTATTTGCTCGTCAGTAAAATCAAGCACTGTGATATCACTACCCATTGCAGCATAAGCACGTGTAATTGCTGAAGTAGGTACGCCTGATGGAATATTCATCCCCTCAATGGTTCCGTTTTGCAGCGCATCGGCAGACGATCCATAGCCCATGTAAGCAAAGTTTAACTTTTCGGCATCAGTCCCTAGATTTTTTAATATTTCTCGTCCAGAACCTTCTGTTCCTGAGTTCTTCTTACCTATAGAGAATTTCTCTCCATCCAGTGCATTAATATCATCAATAGTGCCTGATTTTGCATATTGACTCTTAACCACAAATTGCTCAACGTTTTGCCATAGCATAGAAACGGAGCGTAGATTTTTTTGTGGGCCATTAGCTTTCAGCTTACCTTCGCCTTCCCATGCCCACGCACCATATAAGCCTTGAAGAATGGCAAATTGCGCTTCATTCTCGCCTAACAGCTTAATATTCTCGCCTGACCCTGCAGAATTGATAGCAGACATAGAAATCTTATGCTTTGGTTCTAACTTAACCTTCGCTAGAGTTGCCAGAGCGACTCCAACGGGGTAGTACGTCCCACCTGTTGAAGCAGTCGCTAAGATATAAGAGCGCTTCTCAGCCGCCTGAGCAAAGCCTGCGGCACCTGCTACCGTGCTAAGTGCAATCGCCATGGAAAGTGTTTTAACCAATGTACGTTTACTGATTTTCATTCTGTCACCTTTTTATGATTGTTATAAATGCAGCTTGGATACAAAACATATAGAGCAGATAACAGGCCAACAAACATAATTATTTGTTTTATAACGTTATTTTTTATTATTTAAAATTCACCCAATAAAAATGAGCACTTTATTGCTCATATTCCAACATCAATAGGCAATAAATGGCTTAGTGGGTAGAACCCTTGGAATTGCAGGGTTTCAAAAGAGTATTAGGCTAGGTAGAGAGTTGTTTCTAGAACAATGCGCTATTTATTGCCTATTCTAGAAACAGATTGAAAACACACTGATACACGGCTAACTTTTGAAATCGTTACGGTTAATACCATAACGAATCATTTTTTGATTAAGAGTGCGACGCGGTAAATCTAACTGCTCCATGGTTAACTTGATATTACCTTGATGAAAACGCAGAGCATCTCGAATAATGTCCGCTTCAAAATTGGCGACTTGTATCGCTAATGACAGTTCTTTAGAGTGGACTTTGCTCGTCTGAGACATGCCTTCAGATGCCATAAGAATATCAGCAACAGCCAGGTCAGGATCCAATGAAAAACGAATCGCTATATTTTTCAGCTCCCTAACATTACCCGGCCACTGATAACTCATCAGAGTTGAGTGGTCATGAACAGACAGCGCCCGTGGGTTTTTATCATGATCTGAAGCTACGATTTTCAAATAGTGATTAAATAACAGAGGCACATCTTCTAGCCGCTCTCGCAATGGTGGAATATGCAACTGAGAAATACTTAAGCGATAAAATAGATCTTCCCTAAAGTTATCATCATCTCTCAAATCAACTTTTGATGCGGCAATCACGCGAAGATCAACATTAATAGAAGTATTTGATCCTAAGCGTTCAATAACACCCTCTTGAAAAGCACGCAGTAGCTTAATCTGTAAATTTGCCGGCATGCTCTCAATCTCATCAAGAAACAGCGTCCCTTTATCAGAATACTCAAACTTACCCACTCGCCTTTTTGCCGCGCTGGTAAATGCCCCAGCTTCGTGCCCAAATAACTCACTTTCTATTAACGATTCTGGAATGGCACCGCAATTTATCGGTACAAAGTTGTGTTTTTTACGATGGCTATATTCGTGTAAACATTGGGCGACCAGCTCTTTGCCAGTACCTGTTTCGCCATAGACGATAACATGTGTATCTTGCTCTGCCAGCTTGACTAACTCACGCTTTAAGCGCTGAATTGCAGGAGAAACACCAATGATTCTCGCGTCCACACCCGACATAGAAGCAAGGTTTTGCTGCAACTTGTAGTTTTCTAATATAAGCCTACGTTTCTCACAAGCACGCTGCACTGTTTCTGCTAAGCGTTCAGGAACATAAGGTTTTTCAATAAAATCGTAAGCGCCTTTTCGCATAGCACTTATTGCCATGTCCACATCACCGTGAGCGGTCAACAAAATAACCGGCAAACCCGACACCTTCAGTAAAGCTTCACGCAATAATTCGAGCCCATCCATGCCAGGCATTTTCACATCAGTAACAACCACACCAGAGAAAGACTCATCTATGACTTGCAAAGCACTTTCAGCACTGTCGAAGCTATCTACAGAAAATCCACAAATCTTTAGCCATTGCTCTGTTGACTGGCGCACCATGGCCTCATCATCAACTAAAATCACATGCCCTCGAATGTCCAATCAAATCTCCCCTATGTTTTTAGCTACTGGCAAGGATACTGTAAAACATAAACCCTGTTCCTGATTACGGACCACCTTCACGGCCCCACCCAAATCTCGAACAATACCCTGCACAATAGGTAAGCCTAAACCAAGACCATCGCCCATGCTCTTGGTGGTGTAGAACGGCTCAAACATGTGTGCCAACTGCTCATCCCCTGCACCTTCTCCAGTATCACGTATATCAAGAACAACCCAATCATGGCACGGGTTATCCAAATCCTGCTCAGTATTTTGTAGGCCTTGGCGAAGTGTTATAGTGATCTTGCCAGAAGGTAGCTCTAACATGGCGTCACACGCATTAGTAATTAAATTAACTAACACTTGCTCAATACGCACCTCATCACCGTTAACCCAGTAACGAGGCAACTCATGTTCAAAACAGCACTCAATGGACTGCTCTGCAAATCTTTCTTGGTATTGCCCCAGAATATGTTCAATTGAAAAAACCAATTCAACTAGGCCTGCGTTACCTGCGCTTTTATAAGCAAAGGTTTTAAGCTGGCCTGTAATCTGCGCCATCTTATCGACCAAGCTATTCACCCTATTCAAGTTATCATTCTGCAAATCAGGCTGGTCTACTAATCTGCGTATTATCGCTAGGTAGTTACGCATAGCCGTTAAAGGCTGGTTTAACTCATGCACCATAGCACTAGACATCCGCCCCAAAGCCGCTAGTTTTTCAGCTTGAATCAGTTCATTTTGTGCAGCTTCAAGTGCTTGTGTTCGCTGCAAAACCTTAGTCTCTAGCGATTCATTTACTTCTCGTAATTTATATTCCAAACGCTTACGACGAGTAATATCTATCATAGTCACCAAATAACTTACTTCAGGCGCTGCGGTCATCATTCTTATGGAAAAAAGCACCGGAAAAACCGACCCATCAGAGCGTCGCCCTACTACTTCATACCCTGTTATAGGTGTAAATTCTCCATGCAACAAACCATCTAACCAACGCTTCAACGGTGTAAATTGATCGATATCAGCGAACAATACCGTTAACGGCTGCCCCATAATCAACGATAAAGACACACCAAACTGCTGCATAACCATAGGATTAACAAAAACAATTGCGCCTTGTTTATCCACAGTAATCAAGCCGACCTGTGCTGTATTAATAATATAGCGCTGCCGCTGCTCGCTATCTCGCTGCTCTCTGAGTACCTGAGCTTGCGAACGCCGCTTCAACCGATACTCTCGTAAATATAGAACCAACAACCCAAATGCTAGACACCCGCCCGCAACAGTAAAACCTGCATAAACAGCTCTCTGCTCAGCCCCGTCTATAGGGCTAAGAACGCCAACTTCCCATTTAAGATCATCAAGCATTACCGATTCATTCAACTGCTCTTTGCCTTCTAATTTCCAGATTGAAATATCGCGATCATCAAACAGTTTTTCATCTATAACAGAATCAGGTGGCCACATCCTTTCAGACTTTTTTAATTCAGAGTTCTGTATTTCAGAACTGTTTAATTTAGAACGCGGTAACCCGGAGTCTTTCAATAGTGGCAGGCTAGTAAACAACAACTGCCCATTTTGGTCAGCCACATAAAACGCATACTCAAGCGAAAGCTGCTCTTTAAGTGCACTAATATCCAACTTCATAACAGACACACCAATCAACTGTTGTCGATGATAAATAGGTGCTGATAGATAGTATGAAGGCTGAGTGGAACTATCATCAACCATGAAGTAGCGCCCCTGCTCACCGGCTAATGCCTGAAGAAAAAACGGCGCATTTTGATAGTAGCGGCGCGCTGTCACTCCCCTTTCACGCCAGTTGCTATAAGCAACCACTTCTCCTTTGAGATCTAAAACAATCAACGCAGCAGAGCCCGCAACCAAGTTAGTTTGTTCTAAATAGCGGCTAACCTTAATCACTTTATTGGGGTTGGACTGCACTAGAAGGTCTTTAACATCATGATTCTGAGAGAGTAAAAAAGGTAAATACCGATACTGATCAATAGCTACGCGAAGCGCGCTGATGGTATCTAGCAATCGCGAAGATCCATGCTGATGGATTTGCACGAGACCCCACCCACGCGTATAGACGTATGCCTGCCAAGAAACGACCATGCTACACAAGGCAGCAATAATAAATATGATAACTGATCGCTTTACCTGCAAACCTTTACCCCTATGCGTTGATAATATCTAAGAAAACTCAATAGATTATCACTTAGAAAGATTCAACCTGTATACAAGCCTGTGACATAATGACTGATTAACGGATCAACAACTGACTAACGGAAACACACTATCATGAGTACCAATATCATCGCTTATCAAGGCCATAAAGGCGCTTACTCTCACTTATCATGCCACCATGTCTACCCAGATATGGAAGCATTTGCCTGCGAGAGTTTTGTTGATGCGATGTTTATGGTTGAGCGAGGAGAAGCCCAACTCGCCATGATCCCTTTGGAAAACTCAACAGCTGGTCGAGTAGAAGAAATTTACCGTCTCATGCCTAAAACGCAGCTTCACATTATTAACGAACACTTTGAGCCGGTAAACCACTGCTTAGTGGCAAAGAAAGGTACTAAAATATCGGACTTACGAACAGTATCCTCACACCCCCAAGCACTGGCACAATGTGACGGCAATATTAAAAGCTTAAATTTAGCGCAAGTTGCCAGCCTTGATACGGCAGGCGCAGCCGAAGCATTATTAAGCATAGAAGAGCCTGGCCATGCCGCCATTGCTTCCAGCCTTGCCGCAGAGCTTTATGATTTAGACATTCTTAGAGAAAACTTTCAGGACAAAACAGGAAATACCACTCGTTTTGTTATTTTGGCTAAAGATAGCCATATGCCGACACTAGAGCCTGATATTACTTTTATAACCACAATCATGTTTACTGTTCGCAACTTACCAGCCGCCTTATACAAAGGCTTAGGCGGCTTTGCAACGAATGGAGTCAACGCTGTCAAACTAGAAAGTTATATGGCTTCAGATACAATGCAAGCAACCAGCTTTCACCTTGATGTTGAAGGTCATCCTGAGCAGAAAAAAATGCAATACGCACTTCAAGAGCTTGATTTTTTTGCGAAAGAAGTGCGCATCATAGGTACATATCCCGCTCATATCTTTCGTGTAAAACAGAACGAAAAAACACAAGATTAACCGAATATAAATGCAGCGCACCATTACAGTTAATATTTAAATATTATTTAATATCAACAAGTTAATAATATTATACTAAAGTATAATTGTGCGCTGCACAATAAAAATCGATAGTGTTAATCGATAGAGACATTCGTGTTGCATTCACGAAACCACGTATCTATCACATCCCTACTTTCAACTCTTTCCTATTGAGTTGTTTTTTTGCCCCTGTTTACAGGGGCTTTTTTATGCACAGATATTAATTATCCGTGCTGGCAATATCCCGGCTGGCCAGCTACTGTTCAGATTCAATATGGAATCATAAGCACTAACTTATGCAACGCCCATTCAACACTTACAAAGGAATCTGTTATGAGCCTATTTGATTTTGCGTCAAACCTTGGGAAAAAACTCTTCGGTTCAGATGAAGATCCTGCAGAAGAAATTCAGAAACACATTGAGTCTGACAACCCAGGCGTTGACGGCCTGACAGTAACCGTTGCAGATGGAATAGCAACAGTATCAGGATCAGCAAAAGACCAAGCAGCATATGAAAAAGCGATTTTAATGGCAGGTAATGTTCAAGGCATTAAAGAAGTAAAAGCGGATGCCTTGCAACTAGAAGATAAAACCGCTGCCAATGTTGAGTACTACACAATCGAATCGGGTGACTCACTATGGGCTATCGCACAGAAGTACTTGGGTAACGGTAACGATTACACAAAAATCTTTGAAGCGAACAAAGAAGTCATTAAAGACCCTGACCTCATTTATCCAGGACAGAAAATTCGCATCCCGCTCGAAAAATAGCCCATTATGTAGCGAATTGTTCTCTTTCTGAACAATTCGCTTATCTTACTAATTTATTTCGAATTATTTTGTTTTAAGGGGTTGATCTCAGCAGTCCATCTCATTATTATACGCCCACTTCATGCAGTGCCGGTATAGCTCAGCTGGTAGAGCAACTGACTTGTAATCAGTAGGTCCCGAGTTCGACTCTTGGTGCCGGCACCACTCTTGAAGCCCCTCATTAAAGAATATCCTTTTGTAAAACCCCAACATCGCACTCTAGAAAGACTTTATATTGAGATAGCTTTCAACACTGCTACACTCATATCAAATTCGATGAGTGAGATAGCAATGCAACAACCATCAGAAATAAATTTAGAAAAAAACACTCCCTCCCTTTCGTCACTTTCTTTTAAGAAATCAACTATTGCTTCCAAAAGCAAATATGAAAAAAATCTTAAAAAATGGCAACAAAGACTACTTTGCGTCCAGCAAGCTTACTTTCACGCTAATAAACGTGCCATCATCGTTTTTGAAGGCTGGGATGCCAGCGGCAAAGGCGGAGCCATTCGCAGGCTTACAGAACGACTTGACCCTCGCGGCTTTCAAGTACACCCAATCGGTGCGCCGGAGAAAGAAGAACAAGGCAAACATTACCTTTATCGCTTCCAAACCCGTTTACCTGCACCCGGTGAAATCGCTATATTTGATCGCTCATGGTATGGACGCGTATTAGTAGAAAGAGTTGAGGGCTTTGCTGAAGAAGCTCAATGGCAACGGGCGTACCAAGAGATCAACGAATTTGAACGCTTATTAACTGATGACGATGCCAGAATCATCAAAATATTCATGCATATATCACCCAAAGAGCAACTAAAGCGCTTTGCCGAGCGACTCAGCAACCCTATCAAACGCTGGAAGCTAACTGAAGAAGACATCAGAAACCGCCAACGTTGGCCTGAGTACGACGAAGCTATCAACCAAATGTTTGAACAAACTTCTACAACCTCATCTCCTTGGCACCCCGTCGCCGCTAACCATAAATGGTATGCGCGAATAAAAGTCCTAAAAACTATTGTTAAGGCACTAGAAAAAGAGATGGACCTTTCTCCCCCCCCAGCAGACCCTGCTGTACTAAAAGCTGCGAAAAAACATCTGAAACTTGATATCTAATTGCGCTCTAACAAAAGCCTCTCACCACAGCCATAGTAACGACTTCGAGGGGCTCTAACAGGATTTAAATAGCACTCAGGCCATAGATCCTGTAAGCTTCAGCACCGCTTTTGAAGGCGGAAACAATCTGT
>JAWUYS010000133.1:0-13958 GCA_034110685.1 Neptunomonas sp. | reverse complement strand
TTATGGTCTGGTTCTGTATATTTAAGCCAATCCGGCTGGTTTAGCAGTGAAACCTTAATCAGCGGTTTGCTGTTAGTGCTTGGTTTTAAGTGGTTTGAAGCTAAAATCCACCGTGAATACCAGCTGTTAGCAACGCTAAGCTTGATCCCGGTTGCACTGAGTAGCCTCTATTTTACAGGGCTGGTGGCGTTGCTTTACCTCGTTATTGGTGTGTTGCTTTATTTAGTCGTGTTGCTAGGTTGGAAGGCTGATATTCGTCTTAAGTCTGCTCTTTATGGGGCAACTAGATTGCTGCTGTTTTCATTGCCAATGGTGGCGCTGTTGTTTGTTACCGTTCCGCGTATACAAGGCCCGCTTTGGGATTTAGGCATTGTTTTGGGCTTACCTATTGAGCTGATGATAGATCAAGAGCAGCGACAGCAAGGGTTAACTGCAAAGTTACAGGCGGGGCAAATAAGCCGTCTTAAAAAGAGTGACCAGCCAGTTTTAGTTGCTGAGTTTGACGGTGTCGTTCCTTACAAAAGTAAGTTGTACTGGCGTGGGCCTGTTTATGAAGTGTTTGATGGCATAAGTTGGAGCCTGCCTAGTGGTTGGGATAACCGCAGCCAGTTATTACGTAAAGCGTTTCGCCAAAAGAGTGAGCTGACAAATGTGTTGTCGGTTAAGCAGGAGTTAGTGAGCTATGAAGCACGTATTTCAGCTCACGGTGAACGTTTTATGTATGGACTAGATTTTCCCGTTGGCCGCAGTGCAGAAACGTTTATCTCATCAGACTTTCAGGTGCTTGGTATTCGGCCTCTTAGTCATGAGTTTAACTATCAACAAATAGCTTATTTACAGTATCAAGGAGGGCGACCGCTTGGTGAAAAAGAGCTGGCGGCTTACCTAGAGCTCCCTGCCCAAACCAATCCTCAGCTGCAAGCGTGGGGGCGTAATCTTGCTAGCCAATGGCCACAAGCGAGTGATCGCATACAAGCGTTAAGAGTGCATTTAGCCGAAGGTGGTTACCAGATCACCCAAACGCCGGATATAGCAGCGGGTATGCATAGCTTGGATGAGTTCTTCTTTTCAGAAAAATTGGGTGGTGTTGAGCATTTGGCTTCATCCACTGCTGTAGTACTTCGTGCAGCAGGGGTACCAACACGGCTAGTGGCGGGTTACCGAGGAGGAAGTTTAATCGCACTGACAAATTTTGTCGTGGTTCGCCAAGCCAATGCGCATGTATGGGTTGAAGCGTGGTTGGCTGATACTGGCTGGCAGCGCATAGAAGCATTAGATTTTGTACTCCCGCCAGAGCCTGAAAGAGCAAAACCTGCCACATCTACCGCCGCAAAACCGCTTGATAAATCAGCCAAAAAATCGCCAGCAGACGCTGCTGAGAAACCCGTTGAAAAAGTGAAAGAAGCGTCGGAGCCTAAACAAAAAAAGAGTGAGAAACAGCAGCCTATTTCTGGTTTTAGTTGGTTAAAAACACTTAATGAAGGAATGGAAAACTGGATACTCAATTACAACCCTGAGCGGCAAGTCGAGCTGATGAAAAAGTCAGGTATCCGTAAGGTAGATTGGAAATCACTATTGGCTGTTAGTTTGCTCGCTCTGTTATTAGTTATGGTGTTTTATGGCGTTGTTATTAACCTTAGACGCCCAAAAATAGAGCCGTTATTACAAGCCTTTATGCGTTTGGATAAAGGGCTTAAAAAACGTGAGTGGCAATGCTTGCCAGAGGAGTGTCCTAGCCAGTGGTTAGGGCGTTTGCGGCCTTTAGCAGGTGAGTTATATCCCGCCTGTGAAATTGTCATCCAGCAGTATATACAGCTTAGATATGAGCAAATACCCGAAGCCGAGAAGCAACAAGCCATCAAGTGCTTGCAGCGTGATATTAAACGTTTAACAGGAATGCTATAAATTTATGAAATCGCAATTTTTAGTAGGAGTTCTTCTGTTGCTGCTGAGCCAATTTAGTTTGGCTTCACAGGATTACCCTCAAGTAATGGCTCAGGTTATAAGCAAAGGTGATGTATTGGCGCAGGAGTACCAGCCTGAGAATGCATTAAGGTTTGGTGGTGGTTTTTCTGATCTGTACTTCGGTGGTTTTGAAGGAGAAGGGCTTGAATTTGCAGTAGGGCAGGCCGATGCAGAAAAAATGGTCGCCATAGAGCTATCTTTTAGCCAGTTGATTAATGCGGCAGTATCGGGCCAGCCGACAACAAAGGTGCAGGGTTTGTGGCAAGACTTACGCTTGAAGTTAGAAAGCGCGCCAATGATAGCAGGCGAAGTAGCGACCTATACTGAACTGTTTATCCAGTCATTACTGATTCTTTTACGAGAGGGTGTAGAAGCTCTATTGGTGATAGCTGCGTTAATCGCTTATCTGCGTAAAGCCGGTGCAGCCGACCGTATACCGCTTATTTGGGCAGGGGCGGGCAGTGCAATCATTGCGAGTTTTTTAACTGCATGGTTGTTCCAGTCGCTACTTAAAAATAGTGGATCTTCTCGTGAGTTTATAGAAGGTTTTAGCTTGCTTGTTGCCGCCGTATTGCTGAGTTATATGAGTGTATGGTTGTTTGCACGACGAGAGATGCAACAGTGGCAAGGTTTTATCCATAATAAAATGGGGCAAGCGCTGGATCAAAAGCGTTTATCTGCGATTGTTGTTGTTTCATTTTTCGCCGTATATCGAGAAGGAGCAGAAACGATTCTGTTTTACCAAGTACTGTATTCAGACACAGTCTCAAGAATTGAACCTATCCTATTGGGTGCCGCTGCTGCTGCGTTTGCTTTAGTGCTTATCTATGTCGCGATATTTTTATTATCTCTTAAACTTCCTCTTAAACAGTTCTTCTCGGGAACAGCCGCTTTGTTGTTCGTCTTATCTGTGATTTTTGTGGGTAAAGCTGCATTGGAGCTACAAGTAGCTGGATTTATTTCTGCTACCGCTATCAGTTATGTACCTTTTATTTCTTGGCTGGGGTTATTTCCTACTGTTGAATCTGTTGGGTTGCAGTTGTTGTTTATTCTCATACCTATTATCGGATTGCTTGTGCAAAAGAAGTTAACTTTTAGGGCGGTTGCAGCCGTGTCGTAGTTGGCTTTGAACATGCATTTTTAGGGCTTTGGGAGAAACGTTTGATAATGGGTAACGCTACGGGAAGCTAATGCTAAAAATGTGTTTTTTACATTAAAATATTATGTGTACAAGGAGAGAGTTATTGAATAATTTAAATACTCTAGAAATTAAGGCTTTTGTGCCCGCAAAAGACTTTGAAGTGTCTAAGAAATTTTATTCAGAACTAGGTTTTACTAAGGCATCTGATTCTGATGGTGTTGCATATTTTCACAAAGGAAATTGTAGTTTTTTGTTACAAGATTTTTATGAGAAGGTATATGCAGATAATTTCATGATGCATTTACTGGTTGAAGATATCCATTCTTGGCACAAGCAGGTTGAAGTATCAGGGATTGCTAAAAAATATGATATCAAAGTATCAGAAATTGTTGAGCAGCCATGGGGAATGTTAGATTTTACACTGCACGACCCTAGCGGAGTACTGTGGCGTTTCGGAGAAAATATCTAATCCGAATACATCATTTATAACGCGTCTAGGCGCTAAAATAACCATAGGGCTTTGGTTTTTATAATTAGCTGTTATATGCAAAGGAAAGTATATGCGAAAAAATAACATTGGAATTTGGCTTCTAGTTGCAGCTGCTGGAGTAGCGGCTTTTACAGCACTCTCTCATATGTCATGTTTAGCGATTGGCGAAAGTTGTTATCGTGCTCAATTGGCTCCTCAAGCGATTGTTCAATCTGCTATTGAAGGCACAATGTTAGCTCCCGTCGGAACAACTTTTATATCGGCTCTTTTTATCTTGTGTGCAGCCTATGCTTTATCGGCAGCTAAGATAATTACTCGTTTACCTCTATTAAAAGCAGGTATTTATACAATCTCAGCACTGTGCATATTTCGTGGAATTTCTACCGTACCGCTTTCTTTGATGTACCCCGATATGGTTAGTAGTTTTTCAATTATTGCCGGTGCCGTTTGGTTTTTATCTGGCTTGTTGTATTGGGTTGGTTTTCGTTTAACAGCAGTTATGGTTGATTAGTCACATCACCTTATACTCAAACGCCGTTACTCTGCCCGTTACATCTTTACCCAGTCTTAACCTTCGGTGTGTTTAACTCAAGCTATAAAGTCATATTAACGGAGAGCGATATGGAAATTTCAGCGGCTCATAAGGGAGCGGTTACTCAGTCTGGCGATGCTCAAGAGAGTGCCCAAAAAAATTCTGGAGCCGGAAGCTCAAGTCAAACACTCGAAGCTGATTTAAAAAAACTTACTACAGCACAGCTGAATAAGTTAAGTCCGGCACAACTTAAAAAACTATCAACAACACAGCTGAATAAATTAAATACGAGTCAGTTAAATAAGCTTGCGGCTAATCAATTGAATAAGCTCAGTAGCAGTAAACTTAAACTGCTTAGTGTCGAAGCTCAGGCAAAACTAAGTGATGCCAGCAAGGTAAGGGCGGGCCTAGAAAGTAAACCCAAAGCAGTCGATAAGGTTTCTATCAGTGCTGAAGGCCAAGCCGCGTTGCATGCTGAAAAGCGGTTGGTATCACAACAAAACAGCGTGACTGCAACCGCTGAAGTGACTGAGTCTTCAGCCGTAAGCAAAACTGAAAAGTAACACAAGCTGTGTAACCTAATAGCATTGAGTGTTTATCTGGTTGGCCAATGGCTAATAATATAGTTAGCATACAGATGTGAGCCTTAGTCGTGGGGCTCTCTATAAAAAATGCGAATTTTTATAAGTACAAAAGCCAATTTTCCATAACCCGCTAGGTCTCTAGATGAAGCAACTGTATCAGCCAATTATTTTACTTATGTCGTTGTTATTAATAGGTTGTGTTACAAAGGCGCCACTGAATAATACGCCGATAGGGTACATCGGATTTCATGATAACAGCCTGTGGGCTATTCAATTTAATGACTGCTCTGAGCATGAGTTTAGTGGTGCAGAAAAGTATCTATGGTACGACAGACAATTAACTTCAATCAGTTGTTATCGATTTAAGCCAACTGACGAAACACGCTTGAAAGATCGAGAAATTATGGTCTATAAATTGCCAACTTTAGGTTCTAGTAGTCAACTAATTAGCCGATTTTCAGAGCTTACTATTTCTGAATCAGGTTGGGGAGTATTCCCACACGTGTATGAAGTAGCAGATGGAAATTGGTTTAGGCTTAAAGAGGGCTGGATACATCTTGAATTGTTCGATACAGAGTTTGTGCAATTCTATAAAGGGCACCAAAACATGACTGGAAAAGCAGCACATGATGCCTATTTTTATAACCACTAAATAGGCTTAGTAAAATCACTTGGAGTGTCACAATAAACGCTCGTCCTGTAGACCTTGGCCTTTGGTCTACAGGGCAGGTTTAGTAAACAGCGCTTACTTAGTTTTTACCGCTATTCACTTATTAATGCGTTGTTTTTTTAATACGCACCTTCGCTATAAACGAGTTCATAACTGTGGCTGTAAATCTCTAAAATATTGCCAAACGGATCTTCCATATAAATCATGCGATAGGGCTTAGTGCCTGGGTAGTAATAGCGTGGTTTTTCCATCCGTTTTTTACCACCCGCGGCGACAATACGTTCTGCTAGTTCTTCAACATTAGGATCTTGTACGCAAAAGTGGAATACGCCGGTTTTCCAGTATTCAAAATTGTTCTCGGGGTTTTCCTGCCCTTTGAATTCAAATAACTCTACACCAATACGATCGCCTGTTGAAAGGTGGGCGATACGAAACTTTTCCCAATTGCTGCCAAACACATCAGTACACATCTCACCAATAGGGCTATCGTCTTCAATAATTTCGGTTGGCTTCATAATTAAGTACCAACCCATGACTTCTGTATAAAACTTAACAGCCTTTTCTAAGTCAGGTACTGAAATACCGATGTGAGAGAAGTTACGTGGATAAACATTGCTCATGATTAATTCTCCTGTGCTGATGTCATAAGTTGAAAGTACAGGTAGGTTACAAATTATAATTCATTAGGTAAAATTATCGTTCTTAATGTATTTGAGTATTTATTGTAATGATAAGTCCGATTTGGTTACGTAGTTTTTGTATGCTTGTAGAAATCGGGCATTTCACTCGTACTGCTGAGCGTTTAAACATGACTCAATCAGGCGTCAGCCAGCATGTGCGTAAGTTAGAAGACCAACTTGGCCAACCTCTACTGATCCGAAGCGGTAAGCAGTTCACACTGACTGATGCAGGCGAGCGTCTGTATCACGAAGGGCTGAAGATCATCAGTTCTTTAGCAGACCTTGAAAAAAGAGTCGGTGAAGACCCTGCTTTTGAAGGCATAGTCCGCCTGGTTTCCCCTGGAAGCATAGGGCTTAAGCTTTATCCTCATCTTTTAAATCTGCAAAAACTGCATCCTCAGCTAGTTATCGATTATCGTTTTGCGCCTAACCGTGAAGTTGAAAAGCTCATCGCTGAACATAAGGTAGATATCGGATTTTTAACAACACCGTCAACCTTGGATGAAGTCAGCTTTAAACCCGTAGCCGAAGAAGAGTTATTACTGGTTACACCCAAGGGGGTGCTTGAGCCTAGCTGGCAGCAATTGATGCAGCTGGGGTTTATCGACCACCCAGATGGGGCGCATCACGCAGGCCTACTGCTTGGAGCCAACTATCCTGAGTTCCAAAACAGTAAGCAGTTTAAAAGAGCGGGATTTTCAAATCAGATTAATTTGATTCTTGAGCCGGTAAGTATGGGGCTGGGTTTTACGATTTTGCCGAGCCACGCTGTAGAGGCATTTAACGGTACTCAGCGAATTAACATACACCAGCTTTCAAAGAGTGTTAGTGAGACGTTGTACCTTGGTACTCATATCAATAAGTTTATGCCAAGCAGAGTGAAGACAGTGATAACTGAAGCAATGAAGTGTCTTAAGTAGATCTACCCACAGCATCTTTTTTCTTTAGCATGGAAGGCTAGTGATAGCTCCTTGATCTTTAAAGTCAGTGGTTTATGCTCACAGTAAAGCAAATGAGTAACAATGATGATCGAGCGAAAAAGTGGAATTTATGATGGTCGAAGTAAATCATCAGCATACAAGGATTTGGTTTGGACCGTTGCTACATCTTCGGACACTTCTGTGGGTATTGAGCAACAAACAAAGCTTACTTTAGATACGATTCAAACTAACTTAGTTGAGCTGAACTCAGATAAAAGCAGGATAGTTTCAGCTCAAGTTTATATTGCTAATATGGCTGATAAACAACTAATGGATTCAGTTTGGAAAAATTGGTTAGGTGCTAACCCTGAGCATTGGCCTCAACGAGCTTGCTTAGGTGTAAACCTTGAAGGTGATGTTTTAATTGAAGTTACCGTTACAGCAGTGCGAGAGTAAAACTCGTTGAGAAGCGTTGAGCTATGTGTATAGCCTGTTGAGTACACCTAATGTTTCAGTAAGGTCTCAAGTTCTTCTCGGGATAGGTTATTTACTGAATCGCTGTAGATAACTTCAGCTGGTGTGTTCCCTAGTACCGATACAGTATCTCCCAGTTCAAGTGCTTCATCCAAATTATGAGTAACGTAGATCATGCTGCGAGTTGGATGATCGCAAACTAAACGTTTAATTAGCTTTCTCATCTCTCTAGCTGTTGGTAAGTCTAAGGAGGTTAGAGGTTCATCCATTAATACCAGTTCAGGCCTCAGTAATAAGCAACGGGCCAACGCCACACGTCTTGCCATACCTAATGATATTTTAGCGGGATAATAGTCAGCATAATCTTGTAGCCTAACCTCGTTTAACATGCGAAGTACTACTTCTTTATTAGGCTCAACTAACTGTAAATTCTGCACAATAGTGCGCCAAGGCAAAAGTCGTGGTTGCTGAAACAGATAGCCTATATCGGGTTTGCGTTGTAACCATAGATTCTGACTTTCGTCTTTAGAATTTTTCACGATGCTTTCTTGTTGTAAGCCGGCCATTACGTTAAGTAGCGATGTTTTTCCGCTACCTGAGGGGCCTAACAAACAGTGTGTCTCGCCTGGATTAAGCTTTATATTAAGTGCAGCAAGAATTTTTTGATCGGACAGTTCTAGCCCTTTGACAGTGAACTCAAACATTGCCACCCCCTTTTTGCCAGCGAGATGCGTTACGGTCTAATGGTTGTAATATGAACCACTCAATCAATTGCACAACAAGGATAAAAGCAAAGCTATAAGCGAGGATGGTGGCTACATCAAACAACTGAAAGGCCAAATGTAATTGAAAACCGACCCCATCAGATCGGCCCAATAGCTCAACAACAAGGACTATTTTCCAAATTAGTGCTAAGCCGCTACGGGTAGCAATCATGATATACGGGAATAATTGAGGCCACCATAAATGCACTAGCTTTTGTCGAAAGCTAAACCCATACATTATCGACATCTCTTCCAGTTCATGGTCAAACATGCGGCCGCCCTCACGTAGGGTTACAGCAACATTGGGTAGTTTATTAATAATAACCGCAGCAACAGCAGCTACCTCAATAAGGCCGAACCAAATATAGAGCAGGATAATCACGACGAGCGCGGGAATATTTAGCAATATAATGAGCAAGGGGTCTAGCACACGGTTTACTAACCGAAACCGTCCCATCAATACGCCAAGCAGCCCGCCTAAGGCCATAGCAAAAATAAAGCTGATAAGAACACGTCTAAGGGTAACCATTAAGCTTTCGAGTAGGCGTTGTTCATGCCACTCTTTACTTAGTGCTGAAAAAACTTCGGCGGGGGCCGGTAATAAGGGACTGGATACAACTGTCGCGATCACCCACCAGAGAGATAGCAAGCAAACAAACGCTATTACCTGATCCCCCATCCTGCCTATTTTCATCTGGCACCTTTATCAAAGAGTGCATTATGGAAAAGCTCAGAATTAAGATGCAAACCTGTTGGGTAAGGCTTGAGGTCATCAATGATTTTATAGAAGTTAGCTGCATCTTCTATTTGCTGCTGATTAAGCTCATCAGGGATGCCAGATCTATAGCCTGTTATCAGGGCATGATAGATTTTATCGTTTTCAGATTTCATAAATGGGCGCAATGTTTGCCAAGCACTATCGTCCACGGCTAGCTGTGCTTTAGCTTCATGAATAGATTTATAGAACGCGCTAATAAGGTGTGAGTGCTGATCTCCCAGCTTAGCTTTATATAAATAACCCAACATAGGCACATTACTCTTTAGGCCGAGATCTCTCATGATAGTTTCAAGGCTATAGAGCTTTTGGTATCCCTCTGCTTCAAGGCGGGCACCATAATGCCAAAAGGTGGCTAGTATATCGAGCTGACCATTTTTTATGGCTTGGCTTAATAAAGGCGGAGCTCCAAACTGTATTTTTGCCTCTTGTTGAAGGTCAATACCTTCTTTTTTTGCCGCCGCGCGCATGAGGATCCAGCCCTTATTCATAGGACCTCCTGCAATACCTATGCGCTTACCTTTTAAACTGGAGTAACGGGTAATATTGTTGCCTTGTGCTGCGATAATGCTGCCAACTTGTTTCGAAAAAGGTATAAAACGTAAATTAGCTCCCTTGTGGTTGCGCTCAGATGCCCAAAGCCAATCAGAGACGATAAAGTCTGTATTGCCTGCGGTAATAGCGATGCGCGCAGCCGATAAGCTTGCGACACGGTCGATCACTAAATCGTAGCCATTTTTATGATCAAGCTGCGTCTGCTTAATATGCTGTAGTTCCCAGTTAACGGTTCCCCATGCAATAACGGTAACTTTCAGCTTGGGGAGTTGGGTTTGCGGCTCTTCTTGAGCGCTTAGCTGAGCAGAGAAAAATAACAATATGCTCGAAAAAAAAAGTGATAAGAAGGTTTGCATTAGGCACTCATTATTTCAAATAGTAGATGTGGTAAAGCCTTATACCAACATAGGCTGCTGATACATTAGCCAACATGGTACTTTGGTGCCTTTTTTATGGCCTAGCAGTGGTCTTTAGGCCAAGACTTACACAAGCTTTGATAGAGCCAAGTGAGTGGATAATCAAAACCTATCAGGCCTGCGATCAACGGACTTAATGCTCTAGCTATTCTCAGACTTGGCAAAAGTGTAAGTATGTTTTTTAGTGCTGCCGCTATATAAAAGGTTGAGAAGGCTAGCCGATTCCTCAATGATGTATGTGAGTGCTATCAGATAAATTTTTTAAAGAGTGGTTTCAGTATCGAGGAGATACTTGTGTCGATTACAGGTGAGTGTTTTTGTGGTGAGGTGCAATATCAAGTAGATGGAAAGCTACGTGATGCACGATCTTGCCATTGCTCTAGGTGCAGAAAAGCGTTTAGCTCGCAAGCATCTGCTTATGCACTAGTAGAACCTAGCCAGTTCAGTTGGGTGTCAGGAGAAGAGCTACTAACTTCATATGTCGGCCAGCATGGTTTTGGTCTGCAGTTTTGCAAAGTGTGCGGCTCTACCGTCTGTGGAATCTATAACGGTGAAGTGCACGGTGTTACGTTAGGGTGCGTGAATGGTGATCCTGATATTGAGCTTGGTATACATATCTATGTCGGCTCAAAAGCATCATGGGAAAAAATTCCCGAGGGAGTGCAGCAATATGTAGAGGGCATGTCTGATTAAGAGCGAGTTGCCGGTGTCATTTTTCTAGCTCACTTAAAAATATATGGATCATATGAAAAACAATAAATTGATTGGCACTTATGAATTGATATCCTGGGAAAATCGCCACGAATCGGGAGAGATTACCTATCCATTAGGGCCTGATGCGAAGGGAGTCATTAGTTATTCTCCAGATGGGTTTGTGTTTGTTCATATCAATGCAAATGACCGTAAAAAGCATACAGTTGATGACTTGTTCGGTGGTGATGCTTGTGAAATAAAAAACAGTGCTACAACACATATCTCGTATAGCGGGACTTATGAGGTTGTAGGGGCTGAAGTGATCCACACAGTATCTCTTTCCTCGTTTCCAAATTGGGAGCCTTCTGAGCAGCGACGTAGTTGGGAGTTTAAAGGTGATCAATTGCTATTAAGTGTTCAAGGGCTAAAAATTGGGAATGAAACAGTTGGGGCATTTCTTATTTGGAAGCGAGCCACTAACCAGCATGGCATCTAAGGCGTAAAGCCGGTTTGTAACGCGGAGCATTTTTGCTTCTGATGGAATAAGTAAGTTTGCCAGTTTTAGCGCAGGAATTGGTTGTTATTTATAAGCTTTTTGGTACTTTTTTAAAATTATTGAGGTATTAATCTCTAGTGAAGATTCTTTGAGGATGCATCATGGTTTTTCAGCGTAGCCGTACCGCCGTATATCGCTATTTAGGTAAACGTTTAGAAATGGCATTGGGACTAGGGTTAATCCTAGTTGTTACGGTCATTGAAAATATACTATCTAGCACCATCGCCATGACTGTTTTTGTAGCGGTGCTAATTGTTAGGCTTCCGAGTGTTAAGAAGGGTTTTGATGAGTTTAGCTATACGCAGCTAACCCTCAATAAAGATACGCTGACTATTACGACTAAGCAGGGTGATACAGAGTATCAGCTCGATGATTTCAAGATCATGCTATATAAGAAACGTGCTAAGGCGATTACTGTCTTTGTGCTAATGAGCGAAAATGATGGCGTGAAATTTGAATACTATCAACAGATGAATGAGCTATTTGATACCTTGAGCGAAAGCGTAATGTTACGAAAAGAGATCCCTTGGTGGCAGCGTTTATAAAAGCCTGCCAAAGAGGCAAGTGTTTTAGGCAAAATGAGAGTTGAAGCCAAACAAAAATACATAGCTGCTAAAGTAAAATCTTTCTCGACTCTTCTTTCTTAGAGTACATCTCTTCTATCATATTTAGCTACAGCCCATATTCTTTGGGCTGCGAGCTAGTTGTTTGAAACTCCGTAATAGCGTTTAAGCATAAAAGAAAACCTGCTGCGGTCGCGGCTTGTTTTGATGTGCTTATTTAAAACTATGCTAATGTTAATTATATAGTGTCTCCACATTAATACAGTATTGTTTTGGCTAGCACTTCATGGCTATTACTATTCCATCTACGCTCGCTTAGGGTGATTAGAAGAAGGGGAGTTATATGAAGGTGTGTAGGAATGTTAAAAAAACAGGTTTCTCTTTTGTTATCGGGTTGCTTGTTTTTGTAACGCTGCCATTGAAGGCACAAGAGCGTTTTGTCTTTTCAACGATGGGTTCTCGGGTTGGAGATACCGTTGAAACAGTTATTAAAGAAGCTTATCAGCGGCTCGGGATTGAGGTTGAAGTGAGTAAATTTCCCGGGAGAAGGTCGATGGCGACTTCAAACAGCGGAGAAACGGACGGAGAGTTGGTCCGTATTATTCATATTGATAAAGAATTTAAGAACCTAGTTAGGGTTCCTGTTCCTGTGTACACAATGGAAAGTGTAGCAGCTACGCGAAATACTGAACTTTCACACTGGACGGCGGAGCACCTAACGCAGTACAAAGTGGGGAGAGTGAGTGGGATTATTTGGTCTGAAAAACTGACAAAAGAGATGAGTACAGTAGTTGCTGATGACTATGAGACTCTTCTTAATATGATGATGTATGGAAGAATGGATATCATTCTTGGTGCTCGTATGTCTTTGATGAGTAAATCCAAAGAATTGAAGTTAAGTGGGATAAAAATTTTAGAACCACCGATTAATAAAGTCAGCTTGTATCATTACTTACATAAAAAGCATATCGACCTTGTGCCCAAAATTACAGAAGCCTTGCAGCAGATGACGCAAGAGGGGCGAATAAAGCAAATAAAAGAAGAAACTGTGTTAGCTTTTTAAGCAGCTTATCTCTTTTAATCAGCCCTAAACTAGGGCGCTTTTTATAGCGATAGTGGAAGGTCTGGTTACTGGTTTTTGGCAGGCGGTGTTTCTTTTATACGCCATAAAAAGAACAGTAAAATGGCAGCACAACCTACTAACATAAGTTGTAAAGAAGGCCGGCCAGATAATATAAATATCGATATTGAAAAAGTAGCAATGATCATGAGTGTGGAGCGTTTTTTGGTTTGGCGCGACATACGGTGAGAGGATTCCCACTCTTTTAACGCCGGACCAAACCAGCGGTTATTTAATAACATCTGATGAAAGCGCGGCGAGCTTTTGGCAAAACAGCCAAGCGCTAAGATAAGAAATGGCGTAGTGGGCAAAATAGGCAAGACAACGCCGATGGCACCTAGCGCGATAAAAAACCAACCGCAGCCAATCATTAAGCCTTTCTTTACACCAACACGGGTTATTTTGTTCAACTCATCAAGCCTATATCAATTTCTTTATCTTTAATAATGCTAAAGCCTAGCACAGTTAATGATTCCTTTATTGAGAAGCTATTGTTTGCTTTCGACTTTTGCTTCAAGGCTACAGAGAAAATCCTCATTACCTAAAAATAAAATGCTATCAGCCTTCGTCACGTTATAAGATTCAGTAAAAGCCAGTCGTTTATTGTGTATATATAGCACTACACAGATACCGGAGCCGTTTGATGAGTACGACAAACAAGCTGAGTAAAGATGAGTTATGTCAGTTATTTCGTGGCTTTATTGCACCACAAAATGTAATTGCTGATGAGGAAACACTCAAACCTTATGAGTGCGATGGCTTGTCTATGTATTGCGAGATGCCATTGATTGTCGTACTGCCAGAGACAGTAGCGCAGGTGCAAGAAGTACTAGGTATTTGCCATAGTCATGCTGTTCCTGTGGTTGCGCGTTGTGCGGGTACTGGACTGTGTGCTGGAGCCATGCCTAATGCTGATGGTGTTGTTCTTTCGTTAGCTAAGTTTAAGAACATTCTTGAGATTAACCCGCAAACACGTACGGCGAGGTTACAGCCTGGTGTGCGTAATTTAGCCATTAGTGAGGCTGCGGCTGAATATGGTTTGTATTACGGGCCTGATCCT
>JAWUYS010000132.1:0-16501 GCA_034110685.1 Neptunomonas sp. | reverse complement strand
GACAGCTGTCGCTTCGCCGCCACCGATGCACAATGATGCAACACCTTTAGACTTGCCAGCATTTTTAAGTGCATACAATAAAGTAACCAAAATACGTGACCCACTAGAGCCTATAGGATGACCTAACGCACAAGCCCCACCATTTACGTTAACTTTATCTGCATCTAATCCAAGTTCTGAAATAGCCAACATGGACACGACTGCGAATGCTTCGTTAATTTCGTAAAGATCAACATCACCTTTACTCCAGCCAGCCTTTTTAAGTACTTTTTCAACAGCACCGATAGGCGCAATAGTAAACTCTGCAGGCAGCTGTGCATGTGTTGAATGTGCAGCTATGCGAGCCAATGGCTTTAAACCACGCGCAATAGCATCAGATTCTTTCATCAAGACTAACGCTGAACCGCCATCAGAAATTGAGCTTGAGTTAGCCGCTGTAATTGTGCCACCTTTTTTAAAGGCAGGATTCAATGAGCGAATTTTATCCATTCGAGCATTACCAGGCTGCTCATCAGTATCGACAACAACCTCACCTTTTCGTGACTTAATTGTCACTGCTGTAATTTCGTCTTTAAATGCACCCGACTCAATGGCAGCCAGCGCTTTATTTAACGAGCCTATAGCAAAGTCATCCATCGCTTCGCGGGTAACGTTAAAGTCATCAGCACTCTTCTGAGCAAAAGCACCCATGAGACCACCTTCATAAGCATCCTCAAGCCCATCAAAGAACATATGATCGATGACTTGGGAGTGCCCCATGCGCATTCCTGCGCGTGCTTTAGGTAACAAGTAAGGTGATTGGCTCATATTCTCCATGCCACCCGCTACCATTACATCAACCTGGCCTGCCATGATCTGGTCATGCGCCAACATAACGGCCTTCATACCAGAACCGCACATTTTATTGATAGTAGTAGCACCTGCCGCATCAGGTATTCCGGCTGCACGTGATGCTTGGCGTGCAGGCGCTTGCCCCAAACCTGCAGGCAACACGCACCCCATGATAACTTCATCAATATCGGCACCACTAATGCCAGCTCTTTCTACCGCCGCTTTAATAGCAGCTGCACAAAGATCCGGTGAGCGAACATCACTCAATGCGCCCATCATGCCGCCCATTGGAGTTCTTGCTGCACTAACAATGACTACTGAATCCTGACTCATAACTAAACCTCAGTTTACGTAAACGTTAACTCTATAGAACAAAAAACCCCGCTAAAAATAGCGGGGTTGCGATAGATTAGCCGAAATTGCGCTTAACGACCTTTTGAATCTCACCAACAATACCGCTACGAAACGCGAGCACACAAACAATAAAGATCAATCCCATGATGATATGGACATAGTTTCCAAGTTCACCACCTGATAAAAAGTTCTGTATACCAACAACAACTGCAGCACCTACAACCGGACCAAAAATTGTACCCATGCCACCTAATAGTGTCATTAATACCACTTCACCCGACATGTGCCAATGCACATCTGTTAGTGATGCCAATTGGAACACTAAGGTTTTTGTGGAGCCTGCTAAGCCAGCTAGTGCAGCAGAGATAACAAAAGCCGCCCATTTATAATCATTAACATTATAACCGAGTGATGTTGCACGTGGTTCATTATCACGAATAGCTTTTAAAATCTGACCAAACGGAGAATGCACCGTACGGTTAATTAACCAAAACCCGAATAAGAAAATAGCAAGCACAAAGTAGTACATATTAAGGTTATCAGAAAGATCTATAAACCCGAATAAATAGCCACGAGGAATCCCCTGCAAACCATCTTCACCCCCGGTGAATGGTGCCTGTAGGAAGACAAAGAACATCAGCTGGGCCAATGCCAGTGTCACCATTGCAAAGTATATACCTTCACGTTTTACAGATAGCTTCCCATAAACAGCGCCTAACAATCCTGATGCGATAGTACCGGCAAGAATCCCAAGTTCTGGGGTAAGACCAGTATTCATCATGAGGTAACCCGTCACATAGCCGCCCGTTCCGAGAAACACAGCGTGACCAAAAGACAGCAAACCAACAAAACCTAGCAACAGATTGAATGCACAAGCAAACAAAGCAAAACACAACACCTTCATCAACAGAACAGGATACAAGACGAATGGTGCAACCAGAGCGAGCCCCAGCAAAACAATATTGAACTTAGATATCTTCATAACTGGATCCTCCTCAGGCTTCTTTACCAAATAAGCCGGCAGGCTTGATTAACAATACAATCACCATGACAAGGAAAATCACTGTGTTAGAAGCTTCTGGGTAAAAGTATTTTGTTAAACCCTCAACAATACCCATACCTAAACCTGTAATGATGGCACCACCGATTGACCCCATACCTCCGATAACAACAATTGCAAATACTACAATCAGGATATTGGAACCCATATCTGGCGATACTGAGTAAACAGGAGCAGCCATTACACCAGCAAAACCTGCTAGCGCCACACCAAAACCGAAAGTTAATGTAACCATTAATGGCACGTTTATCCCAAACGCTTGCATCAATGCGGGGTTTTCAGTACCTGCACGCAAGTAAGCACCCAATTTTGTTTTCTCAATCAT
Organism: Neptunomonas sp.; assembly: GCA_034110685.1. Classification (GTDB taxonomy): domain Bacteria; phylum Pseudomonadota; class Gammaproteobacteria; order Pseudomonadales; family Balneatricaceae; genus Neptunomonas. Next base: position 13,931 of record JAWUYS010000132.1, on the reverse strand, counting down.
CCACCATGTACCAACACATACGATCAAAGAAGCGATAATGATCCAAGCACGGTAGTTAGGAAGATACATAAACGGCAGCTTAGTCCCGCCTTTTAGCGCATCAGGAATCGAATAAGAAAGACCTGAAGACCCAAACATATGTGTAAACAGACCCTGCAAAACAAGCGCTACACCAAAGGTAAGCAACAAAGAATATAGATGATCTTCATTGGCGATAGGTCGAATTAAGAAGCGCTCCATGAGAACACCCAGCAGACCGACCACTAGCGGCACAACAATGAGTGCTGCCCAATAACCAATGCCAAAATACTGCAGTGCCAAATATGCAGCAAAGGCTCCAAGCATATAAATAGCACCTTGTGCGAAGTTGATGATCTTCAACAACCCAAAGATAATCGCCAGCCCCAAACTCAGCAAAGCATAAAAAGATCCGTTGATTAAGCCAACCAAAAGCTGACCAAATAAGCCAAACAGGTTGATTCCCATAAACGTTGCCATATATCTACCTCTAAAATTCGACCTGAATTACACACAGATACGAACACGCGCCCGCTCCCCGCCCTAACTTCTCAGTTATGACGGGGCTCAGTGATATCACTGAAGGGCTATTTTTTTATTATTTAAAGTCACATGCAGGTAATATAGGCGCAAATGCCTTATCACCTGGAATAACGCTTTCGATTGCAAAGATATCATCTGCAGATTTACGCTCAGATGCTTTAGTGATTTTCACTAAGTACATATCATGAACCATGCGACCATCAGAACGTAGTGTTGCGTTTTTAGCGAAGAAATCATCTGGTTTAGTTGACTTCATTTGCTTCATTACAGCATCTGAATCATCAGTACCTGCAGCCTTAACAGCGTTCAAGTAATGCATTGTTGCAGAGTAAGCTCCGGCATGCGGCATTGCAGGGATTGCACCATGACGCTCTTTAAAGCGAGCACTCCATGCACGCGACTCTTCATCACGATCCCAGTAGAAACCTGTTGTCGTTTTCATACCACCAGCAATAGCTGGATCTAACGCCTGAGCATTTGGTGTGAATACCAACAAACCAGCTACGTCCATCATTTCAGTAAGGCCAAACTCAGCAGCAGTCTTAAGTGAGTTTACAAAGTCAGCACCCGCATTTGCCAAGCCAACCACTTCAGCACCAGATGCCTGAGCCTGTAGGATATAAGATGAGAAATCTGTTGTTCCTAATGGTGCACGTACTGCACCTACAACTTCACCACCTTCTGCTTTAATCACTTTAGTAGCAATACCTTCTAAGGCATGACCAAATGCATAATCAGCAGTGATAAAGAACCATTTTTTCTTACCCGATTGAACAATTGGCTTAACCGTACCGTTTGCCAATGCTACAACGTTATATGTCCAGTGAGCATTGTCAGGAGAGCACGCTTTCGTAGTAAAAGCGTTACTTGCAGATGCGGCAATCAAAGCGATTTTTTTGTTATCAGTAGTAACTTTAGTAACAGCCCCAGTTACACTTGATGCAACCAAACCAGTAATAACATCGACGTCTTTACTTTCTATCCACTCACGTGCGATAGAAGAACCTACATCAGGTTTGTTCTGATCATCAGCAGAAACAATTTCGATTTTTTTGCCTAAAACAGAACCACCAAAATCTTCAACAGCCATCTCAACAGCGGTTACACAACCTTTACCGCAGATATCTGCATAAACACCACCCATGTCTGCTAACACACCAATTTTAACTTTGTCATTCGACAAGTCAGCATGTGCAGCAGTTGAGGTCAAAGCTACTGCCATGGCAGCAGAAAGAAGTGTTTTATTCATTAGTTTCATCGTTACTCTCCTGGTTAGAGCGTTTTTTATTGTTATAGCTTCAAGTAGATACCTGACAAAAATCAGACACCCAAATATGTGTTCAAAAGTTCAGTTTTAGCTTCAAGCTCATGCGCATGTACTTCTTCAACAATATGTCCATGTTCCATGACATAGTGACGATCCGCGATAGGTGCTGCAAAACGGAAATTCTGTTCGACCAGCAAGATGGTTAGGCCACGCCCTTTTAGTTGCATTAACACTTCTGCTAATTTTTGGACGATAACTGGCGCCAAACCTTCAGTAATCTCATCAAGTAGTAAAATGTTTGCTCCTGTGCGCAATATGCGCGCTAGAGCCAACATCTGCTGCTCCCCACCAGACAAACGCGTTCCTTGACTAAAACGACGCTCATAAAGATTAGGGAACATGTCATAAATTTCTTCAACACTTACACCGTCAGAACGTACTGCTGGCGGTAGCATTAAGTTTTCTTCTACATTTAAGCTAGAGAAAATCCCTCGTTCTTCTGGACAAAAACCCATACCTAAATGCGCTATTTTATGCGCTGGCATATCGATCGTTTCTGTACCATTAATCACAATTGATCCAGTACGACGACCAACCATACTCATAATGGCTTTTAATGTTGTTGAACGACCCGCACCATTTCTTCCTAACAAGGTAACAAGCTCACCCTGCCCGATAGACATGTCAATTCCGTGAAGAATATGAGACTCGCCATAAAATGCATGCAAATCATTTATACGAACTTTTTCAGGACGGGTAGTACTCATGCCTGTACCTCATCTGCAGCCACACCTAGATATGCTTCCTGAACTCGAGGATCAGCAGAAACCGTTTCATAATTACCTTCGGTCAGAATAGCACCACGCTGTAGCACCGTGATCTGATCTGCAAGTTTGGAAACCACATGCAGGTTATGCTCAACCATCAAGATAGTACGGTCTTTTGATACGCGCTTAATCAAATCGGCAACCACATCAACATCCTCGTGCCCCATCCCCTGTGTTGGCTCATCAAGCAACATAAGTTCAGGTTCAAGTGCCAAGGTAGTGGCTATCTCCAAAGCACGCTTACGTCCATAGGAAAGGTCGACAGTTTTCGCATCTGCAAAATCACCTAAACCCACTGATTCAAGCAGCTCTACAGCCCTATCATTCAGTTTATTTAGGATTTTGTCTGACTTCCAAAAATGGAAGCTATTACCTTCTTTACGCTGCAGTGCAACACGTACATTTTCTAGGACGCTTAAATGCGGAAAAACAGCTGAAATCTGAAATGAACGCACGACACCTTTACGCGCAATCGCCGCGGAATGCATCGAGGTAATATCATTTCCGTTGAACAAAATCGTGCCTGACGTAGGCGTCAAAAATTTTGTTAATAGGTTAAAGACGGTAGTCTTACCAGCTCCATTTGGGCCGATCAGCGCATGTATATTACCGCGCTGAATCTTAAGACTCACATCATCTACGGCCGTAAAGCCTTTAAATTCTTTTATGAGATTCTGGGTCTCCAGAACGTAATCTGCACTCATTGCGGTACTATGCCTCTTGTTCTTATTGTGCATCTTTCGCTGCGCTGTAAGCTTACTTGTACGTAAGCGCTGTATAGAAATTAGCAATTTCCCCTACTGGAAGCCAAGTAGTACTTTGGTCTAATAGGTGCCTTGAAGCCCCCATTAAACACTACTATTTCTTTTTAAAACATACACTTAACAAATAAAAAAATAATCATGTATACTTCGTCTACAACCTTTTCCTACTTTACGTTTACGTAAACTTCCGCTACATTAACTCTAAATACGGCGCGGCATAAGAAACATGGATAAAAAATCGACTTACTCAATAAGCGAATTGGCAACCGAATTTGATATTACTACTAGAAGTATTCGGTTTTATGAAGATCAAGGCTTGCTCGCACCTCGTCGTCGAGGGCAAACCCGCATCTACAGCCGACAAGACAGGGTACGTCTTAAATTAATTTTACGCGGTAAGCGATTAGGTTTTTCGCTTGCTGAAACACGAGAGCTATTTGACCTTTGGGATGAAACCTTATCAGGCAGTGAGAAACAACTAACACTCCTGCGCGATAAGATTCTTGAGCGTAAAGCGGCCCTTGAACAACAACTCAACGATATCGCAATGGTTCGTCTAGAACTCGAAAGTGCTGAAACCCGTTGTACTGATGCACTGAAGGAACTAGCGAGCAAAAAAAAACAAAAAGCGAACCTGGACTGACCAACATCAGGCAGGGGTAAGCTATCACTAAGGATGTCACTGATGATTTCACAATACACAGAGCTGAACTTCGGACTTGGCGAAACAACTGATATGCTGCGTGAGCAGATTAATAGCTTTGCAGCTAAAGAAATCGCTCCTCGCGCAGAACAGATTGATGTAGATAATGAGTTTCCTAATGACTTATGGCGTAAATTTGGCGATATGGGTCTGCTCGGCATCACAGTCGACGAAGAGTACGGCGGCGTTGGCATGGGTTACCTTGCCCATATCATCGCAATGGAAGAGATCAGCCGCGCATCTGCATCTGTAGGTCTATCCTACGGCGCGCACTCAAACCTCTGTGTAAATCAGATTCATCGCAACGGTACACAAGAACAAAAGCAAAAATACCTACCTAAGCTTGTCAGCGGCGAACATATTGGTGCTTTAGCAATGTCAGAACCCAATGCCGGTTCTGATGTGGTATCGATGAAGCTTAGCGCTCGTGACAATGGTGATCACTACCTGCTAAACGGCAACAAAATGTGGATCACTAATGGTCCTGATGCTCATACTTATGTCATTTACGCTAAAACTGACACTAAAGCAGGCCCTCGTGGCATCACTGCTTTCATCGTTGAGCGCGACTACCCTGGTTTCTCCCGCCATCAAAAACTCGACAAACTAGGCATGCGCGGCTCTAACACCTGCGAGCTTGTTTTCCAAGACTGCCCTGTTCCTAAAGAAAATATCCTTGGTGAACTAAACGGCGGCGTTAAAGTACTGATGAGCGGCCTTGATTATGAGCGCTTAGTACTGTCTGGCGGCCCATTGGGTATTATGCAAGCGGCTATGGATATTTGCGTTCCTTACATCCGCGACCGTCAACAGTTCGGCCAACCCATTGGTGAATTTGAGCTGGTACAGGGCAAAATTGCTGACATGTACACACTAATGAATGCGTCTAAGTCTTATGTTTATCTTAATGGCATGGCGGCTGAGCGTGGTGAAACTTCACGTATAGATTCGGCGGGTTGTATTTTATTTACAGCTGAGATGGCCACTAAAATTGCGCTGGATGCTATTCAGCTGCTAGGCGGTAACGGCTACATCAACGAATTTCCAACAGGCCGCCTGTTGCGTGATGCTAAGCTTTATGAAATCGGCGCGGGTACTTCAGAGATCCGCCGTATGCTAATTGGTCGCGAACTTTACCTTAATAAGTAAGCGTTCAATTTTTAGCAAGCACTCCATCAAATCAGAACTAATACAGGTTCAGGTGATCATGCATCATCTGAATCTGGTGAGGACAGGATATGTCGATAATCCAATCCAAAGTAAATACCCGCGCAGAAGATTTCGTATCTCGTGAAGAGTCGATGCAGACAGCTGTCTCAGACCTTCGCGACAAGGTAAGCACAATTGAACAAGGCGGTGGCCCTTCATACCAAGAACGCCATATTGCCCGTGGCAAACTACTTCCACGAGATCGCATCAATACATTGATCGATCCAGGCTCTGCATTTCTTGAACTGTCGCAAATGGCAGCTTATAAAGTATATGAAGATAATATCCCTGCTGCGGGTATTATCACCGGCATTGGCCGTGTTTCTGGCCAGGAATGCATGATCATTGCTAACGATGCCACGGTTAAAGGTGGAACCTACTTCCCTCTAACGGTTAAGAAGCATCTTAGAGCACAAGAAATTGCTGAACAAAATCATTTACCATGTATCTACCTTGTAGATTCAGGTGGTGCCAACCTTCCTCAACAAGATGATGTTTTCCCTGATCGTGACCATTTTGGTCGCATCTTTTTTAATCAGGCTCGCATGTCATCTAAAGGCATCCCTCAGATCGCCGTTGTTATGGGCTTATGTACAGCAGGTGGTGCTTATGTACCGGCCATGGCTGATGAGTCTATTATCGTTCGCGATCAAGGCACGATCTTCCTAGCAGGCCCTCCCCTTGTCAAAGCAGCAACGGGCGAAGTGGTTAGTGCTGAAGACCTAGGTGGTGCCGATGTTCACTGTAAAGTTTCTGGTGTTGCCGATCACTATGCAGAGAACGACCAACACGCTTTACAGATAGCTCGCACATGCGTTGCTAACTTGAACCGTAAAAAAGAGATCAATATAAATATCAAACCTTCAGTAGAGCCGCTATATCCTGCACAAGAGCTATATGGCATTGTCGGTACTGATCTTAAAAAACCATTTGATGTGCGCGATGTTATTGCGCGTATTGCTGATGGTTCTGAATTTGATGAGTTTAAAAAGAACTACGGAACCACACTGGTAACAGGTTTTTCTCACATCTATGGCTACCCAGTCGGCATCATTGCCAATAATGGTATTTTGTTCAGTGAATCTGCGCAAAAAGGTGCTCATTTTATTGAGCTATGCTGCCAACGTAAAATCCCACTACTTTTCTTACAGAATATTACCGGCTTCATGGTTGGACAAAAATATGAAGCTGAAGGTATCGCTAAGCATGGAGCCAAGCTGGTAACAGCTGTTGCATGTGCTGAAGTACCAAAGCTAACTGTTTTGATTGGCGGCTCGTTCGGTGCTGGTAACTACGGCATGTGTGGCCGTGCTTACAGCCCTAATTTCCTTTGGATGTGGCCAAATGCGCGCATTTCGGTGATGGGTGGCGAGCAAGCTGCAGGCGTAATGGCAACCGTAACGCGCGATGGTAAAGAGCGTAAAGGTGAAAGCTGGTCAGCCGAGCAAGAAGCTGATTTCAAGCAACCTATTATCGATACGTACGAACATCAAGGGCATCCCTATTATGCATCGGCTCGTCTTTGGGATGACGGTGTAATTGACCCTGCGCAAACCCGAGCAGTTATCGGCATGGGACTTTCTGCTGCTCTGAATAAGCCTGTGGGCGAAACCCGCTTCGGCATATTCAGAATGTAATGGAGTGATTCATATGTCTGATAATAATAGTCGCGTCCTATTGAGCATTAGCTCAAATGGCATAGCGCAACTCACATTAAATCGCCCTGAAGTGCATAACGCATTTGATGACGATGTTATAGAGCAGATCATTACTCAACTTGAAAGCGTTACGAACAATGATGATGTTCGTGCGCTAGTATTGCGCTCAAACGGCAAAAACTTCTCTGCCGGTGCCGACCTTGCGTGGATGAAACGCATGGCCAAGAACTCTCACCAAGAGAACTTAGAAGACGCTGGCCGTTTAGCCAAGCTAATGGAGCTTCTTAATGACCTGAACAAGCCGACAATCGGCTTGGTTCAAGGTGCCGCTTACGGTGGCGCCGTGGGTCTTGCAGCGTGCTGCGATATCGTTATCGCCTCTGAGGAAGCACAATTTTGCCTGAGTGAAGTCAAAATTGGTCTGATACCTGCCGTGATTAGCCCTTACGTTGTCCGAGCAATCGGTGAGCGCCAATCACGCCGCTACTTTCTGACGGCAGAAGCATTTTCTGCTGCCACTGCCCAAGGTTTAGGGTTAGTTCATGAAGTAGTTGCATCACCAGAGCTATTTGATGATGCCTGTGCACGTATTACTCGCACACTCAGCAAGAACAGCCCTCAGGGAATGCGGGCAGCTAAGGAGCTTATCTTTGCTGTCAGCCATAAAGTTATTGAACAAACAGTAATCCAGGATACGGCAAAACGTATTGCAGACATTCGTGTCAGCAATGAAGGACAGGAAGGCCTAAGCGCTTTTCTAGAAAAACGTAAACCTAACTGGATTCAGGAGTAAGTCACTATGTTCAGCAAGATTTTGATTGCAAACCGTGGCGAGATCGCCTGTCGTGTTATTCAGACAGCACATCGCCTTGGTATTCGCTGCGTCGCCGTTTATTCAGAAGCCGACCGTAATGCTCGCCATGTAGCCATGGCAGATGAAGCCTTTTTATTAGGCCCTGCCCCAAGCAGCGAAAGCTATTTACGTGCCGACAAAATTTTAGATATCGCCTTAAAGTCAGGTGCTCAAGCAATACACCCGGGTTACGGGTTTTTGTCAGAAAATACTGAATTTGCCAATGCATGTGAAGCTAACAATATTGCCTTTATTGGCCCACCCGCTTCTGCTATTGCATCAATGGGATCTAAATCCGCCGCTAAAGAGATCATGCTTGAAGCTGATGTTCCTTTGGTGCCAGGTTATCACGGTGCAGATCAAGACCCAGCACTATTGAAAGTAGAAGCTGAAAAATGCGGTTTCCCTCTTTTGCTTAAAGCCATTGCAGGTGGTGGCGGTAAAGGGATGCGTGTTGTAAATCACATTGGCGAATTCGAAGAAGCCTTAGCTGCTGCTCAGCGTGAATCTCAAAATGCATTCGGTAACCCCGATATGCTCATCGAGCGCTATCTGACTCAACCGCGCCATGTTGAGATTCAGGTATTTTGTGATAAACAAGGTAACGGCGTTTACCTAGCTGAACGTGATTGCTCTGTTCAGCGTCGCCACCAAAAAGTTATTGAAGAAGCCCCAGCACCAGGCCTATCAGAAGAAACCCGTAAAGCGATGGGTGAAACAGCGGTTGCTGCTGCAAAAGCGATCGATTACGTTGGCGCAGGTACTGTTGAGTTCTTATATGATGTAGATGGCTCTTTCTATTTTATGGAAATGAACACACGTCTACAGGTAGAACACCCTGTTACTGAAATGATCACAGGCCAAGATTTGGTTGAGTGGCAGCTGCGCATCGCGGATGGCGAGCCTCTACCATTACAGCAAGATGACATACAAATTCGCGGCCATGCATTAGAAGCACGTATCTATGCAGAAGACCCTGACAATGACTTTTTGCCCGTAACCGGCACATTGCATTACCTTCGCACACCGGATGAAAATGCACATGTTCGTGTCGATACCGGCGTTATCGAAGGCGATGAAGTTAGCGTTTATTATGACCCTATGATTGCTAAGCTTATCGTTTGGGATGAAGACCGCGAACAAGCAATCAACCGTATGGTTCATGCGCTTGAGTCTTATCGCATCGGCGGGATGAAAACAAATATCCGCTTCCTTCGTCAACTGGCTGACAGTAAGCCTTTCCGTGATGAAGAGCTGGATACCGGCTTTATTGAAAAACATAACGACTTGCTTTTTCAAACGGCTAAAACCGACACTCAAAGCCAGTTAGCACTAGCGACTAGCTATGTTCTTGAAACAGAGCGACAGTCACAACCGGTAAAAGGTGACCCTGACTCTCCTTTCAATTTACAAACCAGCTGGCGCCTGAATGCTAACTATTCTCGCCCAATGGAATGGGTTGTTGGCGATGAGCACCATCAGGTGAGCATTATAGAGCAGCCAAACGGTTATGAAATTACCGTTGATAACGTCACCTTTAAAGTGTCTGCAAACTTGCGGGACGACCATTTGCGCGCTGTTATTAATGGACACCGCTTAAGCATTCATGGCCACCTTGCTGGCGATGATATGACTCTGTTTCGCGAAGGCGATCAGTTCCAGTGCACATTGTTCCGTCACACGTTTGAAGAGAGCGATCAATCCGGCGGTGGCTCACTTACAGCACCAATGAACGGCGCTATCGTCGCTGTTTTGGCAGAACCTGGCCAGAGCGTTTCTGAAGGTGATACCTTGGTCATTATGGAAGCCATGAAAATGGAACACAGCATTCGCGCTCCTCATGATGGTGTTGTAAGCGAGATATTCTTTGCTGTCGGTGACCTAGTATCGGATGGCGCGGCATTAGTAGCCGTTACGCCTGCTGAGGAGGCATAACATGGGGCTTCCTAGCAAAGCACGTATTGTTGAGGTAGGCCCGCGTGATGGTTTACAAAACGAATCCGGCCCAGTGATTGAAACATCGATCAAGGTCGAACTCATTAACCGTCTTGCAGAAGCCGGCATTAACCACATAGAAGCAGCCAGCTTTGTCTCCCCTAAATGGGTACCGCAAATGGGTGATGCCGCCGAGGTTATGGCAGGTATTACTCGTAAAGCAGGAGTGGCTTACGCCGCTCTTACCCCCAACATGAGGGGAGCTGAAGGAGCAATTGTTGCACGTGCAGATGAAGTCGCTATTTTTAGTGCGGCATCTGAATCATTCACGCGTAAAAACATTAACTGCTCTATTGCTGAAAGCATCGAACGCTTTATTCCGGTTGTTGAAGCTGCCAAGAAAAACAATGTTCGTATACGCGGCTATGTTTCAACGGTGCTTGGCTGTCCTTATGAAGGGGAAATTGATCCAGCTCAAGTAGCAGCGGTTGCACGAGAGCTGCTCGATATGGGATGTTACGAAATATCTCTTGGTGACACCATTGGTGTGGGCACACCCGTTAAAGCCAGAAAAATGCTCGCAAGGGTTGCTAACGAAGTTCCTGTTAACCAACTTGCAGCACATTTTCATGATACTTATGGCCAGGCACTAGCCAACCTATATGCCGTTATGCAAGACGGCGTCAGTGTTATTGACACCTCGATTGCAGGCTTGGGTGGTTGTCCTTATGCCAAAGGCGCTTCGGGCAATGTTGCCACAGAAGATGTGGTATACATGCTCAACGGTTTAGGCATAGAAACCGGTATTGACCTGGATAAACTCGTTCCCATCGGCAACTGGATTACCCAAAAAATCGGACGTACAAACGGCTCCAAAGTCGGTCTCGCCATGGCTTGTAGTGAATAAATAAAATAAGAATGAGGCATAGCAACATGAGTCAACCTAAGCAGATTACCGCACTTGACCTGCCAATTCCGGAGAAAGATCAACTCCCGGAAGAGTTTCAGAAGTACTTCAATAAATGTGAAGAAAAACTAGGTATGGTTCCAAATGTTCTGGCTGCATATAGTCAGAACATTGCTCAACTGGATGTATTTGCCCGTTTTTATAACGAGCTAATGTTTGGTGAAAGCGAACTTACCCCGCTTGAAAAAGAGATGATAGCGGTTGTAGTCTCTGCTCAGAACCATTGTTACTACTGCCTTACTGCGCATGGTGCTGCTGTTCGCGAATACTCAGGTGATCCTGTTTTAGGTGAACTTATGGTAATGAATTATCGTGCGGCAGAGCTGGAGCCTCGCCAACGTGCCATGCTCGATTTTGCTGATAAATTAACACATCAACCTGATCAAATTCTTGAACCAGACCGCCAAGCGTTACGCGATGTCGGTTTCAGCGATCAAGGGATCTGGGATATAGCCAACATTACAGGTTTCTACAACATGACTAACCGTGTTGCCAGCGCCGTGGAGATGCAACCTAACTTGCAATACCACACTAGCCATCGCGGTTCGTAAACTTTATGGACTACCTGATAAAAACAAGATTGCAGGGATTTTTATTATGACTATTAAATTGCCAAGCTATACCAGCGGCACTTCCAGCAAACCACTTTTGGGCATGACCATTGGTGACAAGTTTGACGAAATAGCAGCAACCTTCCCAGACAACGATGCTCTGATTGTGCGCCATCAAGGACTGCGTTACACCTATAGCCAGCTTAAAGAAGTCGTTGACCAAGCAGCACGTGCTTTTCTTGCCATCGGTGTAAAACGTGGTGACCGTATTGCTATGTGGGCACCTAACTGCGCGGAATGGACCATCACTCAGTTTGCTACCGCTAAAGTGGGCGCTATTCTGGTTAACATTAATCCAGCATATCGTTTGCATGAACTTGAGTACGCTCTTAATCAGTCAGAAGCTCGTTTCATCGTAACGGCCAATACATTTAAAAGCTCAAACTATACAGAGATGCTGTTTGAACTAGCACCAGAGCTTAAAGCATCTGCAGAAGGCAAGCTCAAATCGATGAAGCTTCCTTCTCTTGAAGGCGTAATAAACTTGTCTGATGAAAACTTCTCAGGCATGTGGAGCTGGACACAATTCACCGCCATGGCAGAAAACGCCAGCGCAGAACAAGTTCAAGCAGTGCAAAGCCAACTACAGTTTGATGACGCCATCAATATTCAATACACATCTGGCACAACAGGCTTTCCTAAAGGTGCAGCACTGACTCATCATAATATTCTGAATAACGGATATTTTGTGGGTGAAAGCATGAACCTAACTGAAAATGACCGGATGGTTATTCCTGTGCCTCTTTATCACTGCTTCGGCATGGTAATGGGTAACCTAGGTTGCATGACTCATGGTTCAGCCATGATTTATCCAGACGAAGCCTTTGATCCAAAAACTGTTCTTGAAACAGTAGCAGAAGAAAAAGCGACAGCTTTGTATGGCGTGCCTACTATGTTTATCTCTGAGCTGGATCATCCAGAATTTGATAGCTTTGACCTTAGTACGCTACGCACAGGCATCATGGCAGGCTCAATTTGCCCTGCTGAAGTAATGAAAGCCGTTAATACAAAAATGAACATGAAAGAAGTTCAGATCGCTTATGGCATGACTGAAACCAGCCCTGTTTCTACTCAGACGGCTGCTGACGATCCATTTGATAAGCAGGTAACGACGGTAGGCCGTACACAGCCCCACCTTGAAACAAAACTCATTGACCCTGCTACAGGTAACATCGTTGGCCACGGCGAGATCGGCGAGCTTTGTACGCGTGGTTACAGTGTGATGCTTAAATACTGGAACAATCCAGAAGCGACTGAAAAAGCTATTGATGCTGGCGGTTGGATGCACACTGAAGATTTGGCAACGATGGATGAAGAAGGTTACATTCAAATTGTTGGTCGCATCAAAGACATGGTTATTCGTGGTGGTGAAAACGTTTACCCAAAAGAAATTGAAGAATTTCTTTATACCCACCCTGATATTTCAGACATACAGGTAACCGGTGTGCCCGATAAGAAATACGGTGAAGAACTGATCGCCTGGATCAAGCTACACCCAAGCGCAGATGCAGATACCGTAACAGAAGATCAGTTACGTGCATTTTGTAAAGGGAAAATCACTCACTTCAAAATTCCACGTTACTTTAAATTTGTTGATGAATTTCCTATGACAGTGACAGGGAAAATTCAGAAATTTAAAATGCGTGAAATTTCTATCGCGGAGCTAGGTTTAGACGACATCTAAAACCAGTTCACAAAAAAGGCCAGATACTGTGTAGTTGGCCTTTTTTATAGTTTTCACTATCGTTACGAAGAGCTTAGAGAACTCCAGCAATGCGGCACATGCGTTAAACGCACGACTGACTCACACACAACACATTTGTAGAGCGTATCATTAAAATTATGATGCTCTTCAACCAGATCTATATGCACACTCGTTTGCTGGGTTTGTATCAACTTTTCACACTGCTCACACTTCTGCACTTTGCTACTCACTCACATGACTTTTTCTAAAAATTAATAGTGTTAAAACACTCCTATATCGCAGCGTGCAATACAGCGATCATCACGTTAAATGATTGCCTATTGTAGAACTTCCCTTGCAATGAGACTTGTTCGTTTAAAACAAGATAATCAATTATACTCCGCTTGCCATGAAAATGAATATAAACTGAATGAAAATTCAGTGAGAGTCTTTTTGGTATGGAATTGTTTTTGATTGATACAGATCAACAACCTCAAGGCGACAAGTCAAATTTCTAAGAGATTAGCCCCCTTCTCATTAGAAATTAAATAATTAGATAACAAATCTGAAGATTTTTTTGGTATGGAGATTAACGACTAACGATAGCGACTGCACTTGCATTAAGATCTATTCATCTCTAGATTAGCGCCTAGCCTGAATTAACTTATCAGTACCCTTGTAAAGTCCGCATATTAGAACGTTAGCACTACCTGGAGATACTCAGTTGAATCTTAGTAAAGTATGAGAGTACTGACACGTTAACGCTCGACTCTACCCTGAATCTGAGAGAAGCTTTGGTCAGAAGCTTCTCTCTATTCATTTAACGCATTCAAGGTGTGCGGACGATAACTACCTAATTACAACCCACCACTACATTATCTGCTCTTTTTAT
>JAWUYS010000131.1:0-54186 GCA_034110685.1 Neptunomonas sp. | reverse complement strand
AGTGTTGATTTCGTTAAAAGCGGCTTGGATGCTTTCAACAGGTACTGCTAGTTCTTCACCTGTGTAAGAATCTTTCAGGCCTGCAGCAACAGCATCAAGGTCAATACCTTCGAAGCCGTTCTGTGCAAGTTGGTCACCCATTTGGCGGCCAATACCATAGCTAGCATGTTGTTCTAGTGTTTCAAATTTTAGTTCAGACATTCTTTTTTCTACCGATAAAAATGAAGCTGCAGATTAACATATTATTATTGGCATTTCTCGGCCACAAACAGAAGAGGATCAACGCGAGTGTTGTTTAAACTCACGCTCCAATGAAGGTGTGGTCCTGTGACGCGTCCAGTCTTGCCAATCTTGCCTATTACATCACCGGTACTGAGCTTGTCGCCTACTTTGACATCAATTTTACTCATGTGACAGTACATGGTGGTTAGGCCGTTACCGTGGTCGAGAATAACGGTGTTGCCATTGAAAAAATAGCTGCCAACAGCCGCTACAGTGGATGTTGCCGGCGCCCAGATTGGATCGCCCATCGGTGCTGCGATATCTAATCCACTATGGGGGTTACGTGCTTGCTTGTTAAAGAAACGTTTTAAGCCGAAAGGGCTACTAAAAGGCCCTTTTGCAGGAAGAATGAATTCGCTGACGGTTTGTTCAGGTGTTGTCCACAGTTTAAAAGCCGCTGTCATTTCTGCTTTTTCACGTTTCCAGCGTTCTATTTGTTTGGGGTCCGGATTGACATGTTTTTTGTTTTTAATGGTGAGGTACTGTGCCTTGTATTCCTTACCTTCAATGGTAAATGGGTAGGAAATACCGTTGGCGACGAGTAGCTGCTCTTTCGTATGTTTGGCCGATAGGCGAATACCAACAATAGCTAACCATTTTGCTTTATCTGCATAAGGAGTCGCTTTACTGGTAACCACCATGACGCGGTTACTTCGGTACCAGGCATTGGGTAAGCGCTCTGCTGTAATACCCTCAAGTGGCACAATCACTATGCCCCCAGGAGTGTTGGAGTCTTTTGGTAAGGTTAGCGCGTAACTGCTAACTGAAAGTAAAAGGCCTATAAAAACGATGAAAGATCTAATCATGTTCATTCCTTGGATTAGCCGGTTTGTTATCTGGATAGATGGCTTCAACACGGCTATTAAATGAGCCCTTGTGAAGTCGGTTGGTGACAATATCACCTATATTTATTTGTTCTGATTGTGTAATTACTTTGCCGTTAACGCTCTGAACAATAGCATAGCCTCGTTCAAGGGTTGCCAAAGGGCTGACAGCGTTAAGGCGTGTGACGAGCTGCCCCAGAGAGTATCGCTTTTGATCACTGCGTTGATGTAGTAAGTGAGTGAGTCGCTCTTCATACCTAATTAGCAGTGAGCGCCTTTGCTCAATTTTACTGCTGGGGTGCAATTGGTTTAGTTTTTGCTCTTGTAAAGAGTAGCGGTGTTTGGCCTTCGTGAGATGTTGATTGATGGCTGAGATCAAGCGCTGTTCGGTGGTGTTTAGTTTGCTTTGTTGTTCTCTTATGCGCTCTCCGGGATGACGTAGTCGCTGGCGTAAATGCAAGACACGCTGGTGTTGGCGAGATAGCAACTCTTTGAATTGTCTACTTAAACGACTCGTTTGCTGGTCTAGCAGTATGCGCATGGCATCTTGGTCGGGGCTGATAAGCTCAGCAGCAGCAGATGGTGTGGGTGCTCTAAGGTCTGCGACTAAGTCAGCTATAGAAAAATCGACCTCATGTCCAACGGCACTAATAATAGGAATTGGGCAGGCAAATATTGCTCGTGCTAGTGCTTCATCATTGAATGGCCACAGGTCTTCTAGAGAGCCGCCGCCGCGCCCTATAATGATTAAATCAACCTGTTTATGCTGTAGAGCTAATGCTAATGCCGCTTTTAACTGTGCAGCGGCTTCTGCGCCTTGTACGGCTGACGGGTAAATAGTGACAGGAAGACTAGGAAACCGACGCTTAAGAACTGACAAAATATCATGAATAGCAGCACCGCTGGGCGAAGTGATAACACCTAGATGTTTGGGGTGGCTTGGGATTGGTTGTTTGTGCTCGCTGGAAAATAATCCTTCTTTGGAAAGCGAAGCTTTTAGTGCCTCGTAGGCCTGTTGAAGTTGGCCTTCACCGTCAGCTTCAAGCATTTCACCAATAAGTTGGAAATCACCACGGCCTTCATAAAGGCTAACTTTAGCGGTGAGTACAACTTGGTCGCCGTCTTTAGGTAAGAATTTAACACGAAGGTTTCTATTACGAAAAAGTGCGCATTTAACCTGTGCTTTTCCATCTTTTAAGGTGAAGTACCAGTGGCCAGATGAGGGCTTGGCAAAATTGGAAATCTCCCCTTGAACCCTTACTTGTAAAAAGGAGGATTCGAGCAGTGACTTAACTTGGCGGTTAAGCTCGGAAACGCTAAACGCGTGATGAGATCGGTCGGAAAATGAGTGCATGTGACTATCTTAATCGAAGCTTTGCAGAATAGTCATTAAGGTAAAACATTTCAGTGCTTAAAATGCAAATATGATTGTTCGTATATAGCTAAATCTGTATAATTGATCGATTAAATTTTTCTTAAAGAAACGGGTTGTTTAGACAATGTTACGAATCGTTGAAGAAGCACTGACTTTTGATGATGTTTTACTGATGCCTGGTTATTCAGAAGTTCTGCCGAAGGACGTTTCTCTGACTACCCAGATCACTAAAGGGATCTCCTTGAATATACCATTAGTATCCGCAGCAATGGATACTGTTACTGAGTCTCGCTTGGCGATTGCCATGGCTCAGGAAGGTGGTATTGGTATTATTCATAAAAACCTGACCATTGAAGAGCAAGCAAACGAAGTTCGTAAAGTTAAAAAATACGAAGCGGGTGTTGTTAGCGACCCTATCACGTGTTCTTCAGATATGACGGTTGGCGAGCTACGCCAAATGGCTGCTCGATTAGGCTTTTCTGGTTTCCCTGTTATCGATAATGGTGAGCTGGTGGGTATTGTTACTAGCCGTGATATGCGTTTTGAAAACTACCTAGATGCAACCGTTGCTTCTGTTATGACACCTAAAGATCGTTTAGTAACGGTTGACGAAGGTGTTGATAAAGATAAAGTTCGTAACTTGCTACGTAAGCATCGCATCGAAAAGATTTTAGTCGTCGATGGAGCCTTTAAATTAAAAGGCATGATGACGGTTAAAGATATGTATAAAGCTGAAGCTTTTCCGCATGCGGCAAAAGATAGCAAGGGGCGTTTGATTGTTGGTGCTGCTGTTGGCACGGGTCCTGAAACACCGGATCGTGTGACCGCACTTGCCGAGTCTGGAGTTGACGTTATTGTTGTTGATACAGCTCATGGTCACTCTAAGGGTGTTATTGAGCGTGTATCTTGGGTTAAGAAAAACTTTCCTAATGTACAGGTTATTGGCGGGAATATTGCGACTGCCGCTGCAGCAATTGCATTAGCTGATGCTGGCGCAGATGGTGTGAAAGTGGGTATTGGCCCTGGTTCTATCTGTACAACACGTATTGTGTCAGGTATTGGTGTTCCACAAATCACAGCGGTCGCTAACGTTGCTGAAGCACTAAAAGGACGTGGTGTTCCTCTGATTGCTGACGGTGGTATCCGTTTCTCTGGTGATATCGCTAAAGCGATTGCGGCAGGAGCCTCTGCGGTAATGGTTGGATCTATGCTGGCAGGAACTGATGAAGCACCTGGTGAAGTAGAGCTTTTCCAAGGGCGTGCTTATAAGTCATACCGTGGCTTGGGTTCTATTGGTGCGATGGCACAAAGTACAGGTTCTTCAGATCGTTATTTTCAAGATGCTTCGGAAGGTGCTGAGAAACTAGTACCAGAAGGTATTGAAGGGCGTGTTGCCTGTAAAGGACCTATGGTGGGCGTTGTTCTTCAATTGATGGGTGGTGTGCGTGCTTCCATGGGTTATACCGGTAGCCAAGATATTGAAGAGATGCGTACTAAGCCCCAGTTTGTACGTATTACCAATGCAGGTATGAATGAAAGCCACGTACATGATGTGAGCATCACAAAAGAAGCTCCTAACTATCGCGTCGGTTAAATTCCCAGATTTTTATCAAGTGGGGCGCTGCTATGGTTGCCCCATTTTTAGTTTTAAGGGCTGTTAAACAGCCATTCGGTGGAGCCACTGAGCATGACTACAGATATTCACGCACAACGTATACTAATTCTTGATTTTGGATCTCAATACACGCAATTAATCGCACGCCGTATTCGTGAGATTGGAGTGTATTGCGAGATTCGTGCCTGGGATATGGAAGAGGCAGAAATTCGTGAGTTTAACCCAAAAGGGATTATTCTGGCTGGAGGCCCTGAGTCTGTAACTGAAGGTGATTCGCCACGAGCTCCAGCAGTGGTGTTTGATCTGGGTATTCCTGTGTTGGGTATCTGTTATGGCATGCAAACCATGGCTGCACAGTTGGGCGGTAAAGTAGAAACTTCTGATCAGCGTGAGTTTGGTTATGCAAAAGTACGTTTGTCTGATAGTGCAAGTCGCTTACTGGAAGGTATAGAAGATCACATAGCTAATAATGGATCTTTGTTGCTAGATGTGTGGATGAGTCACGGCGATAAAGTGACAGAATTGCCTGAAGGCTTTGCTGTTATTGCCTCTACTGATTCTGCTCCTATTGCTGCTATTTGCCATCCTGCTAAGCATTTTTACGGTGTTCAGTTTCACCCAGAAGTTACGCACACAAAACAAGGTGGGCGTATTCTTGAGCGCTTCGTTCGTGAAATTTGCCAAACAGAAGCGTTATGGACTGCTGAAAATATTATCAGTGATCAGATCGAAAAAGTGCGTGAGCAAGTTGGCGATCAAAAAGTGCTTTTGGGGCTTTCCGGTGGTGTGGATTCCTCTGTTGTAGCGGCCTTGCTACACAAGGCAATTGGTGATCAGCTGACATGTGTCTTCGTTGATAACGGCTTGTTACGTAAGAACGAAGGTGATCAGGTGATGGATATGTTCGCTAAGAACATGGGTGTCAAAGTGATCCGTTCAGATAGCGCAGATCTATTTTTAGGTCGTTTGAAAGGCGAAAACGATCCTGAGAAAAAACGTAAAATCATTGGTAATTCTTTTATTGAAGTATTTGATGAAGAAGCGACCAAGCTTAAAGACGTTAACTTCCTTGCGCAGGGTACTATTTATCCTGACGTAATTGAGTCTGCTGGTGCTAAAACAGGTAAAGCGCATGTCATTAAGTCGCACCATAATGTGGGCGGTTTACCTGATGACATGAAGATGGATTTGGTTGAGCCTCTTCGTGAGTTATTTAAAGACGAAGTACGAAAAATTGGTCTTGAATTAGGTTTGCCATACGATATGGTTTATCGCCATCCGTTCCCAGGGCCGGGTCTAGGTGTTCGTATATTAGGCGAAGTCAAAGAAGAGTATGCTGATATTCTGCGTGAAGCAGATGCGATTTTTCTTGAAGAGTTGCATAAAGCGGATTGGTACCACAAAACGAGCCAGGCATTTGCCGTGTTTTTGCCAGTGAAATCTGTCGGAGTGGTAGGCGATGGACGCCGTTATGAATATGTTATTGCTATTCGTGCGGTTGAAACGATCGACTTTATGACAGCACGATGGGCGCATCTTCCTTATGAGTTGTTGGAAACAGTATCAGGTCGTATCATCAACGAGATTCCAAAGGTTTCCCGTGTTGCTTATGATGTGTCTAGTAAGCCTCCTGCGACTATCGAGTGGGAATAAGCTGCTAGTAATTTACGCTTAAGTAATTAATAACATTCAAAAGCTCACACAAGGTGAGCTTTTTTGTGGGTGTGGTGGAATAGTTAAATGCAGCATAAAGATGATCAGGGGATAGTTGAAGAAAGTGTAATTTCTCAACAAAGCTCTCAGCAAGAACTGGTAGATCAAGGCTGGATGTTAAAAGCACTGCTGCTTGCGGATAAGGCAGCAGAGCTTGGTGAGGTGCCAGTAGGGGCTGTCGTGGTGTTGGATGGAGAGATCATCGGGCAGGGGTGGAACCAGCCTATTGGTCTTCATGATCCTACCGCGCACGCTGAGATAGTGGCGTTACGGGAAGCGGCGTCTAAGGTGGGTAATTATCGGGTCGTTAATGCAGATCTTTATGTGACGCTTGAACCTTGCTCTATGTGTGCCGGGGCGATGGTGCATGCGCGTGTTCGACGGGTTATTTTTGGTGCTTACGAGCCCAAAGCTGGTGTGATTGTGAGTCAGCAGCATTTTTTAAAGCAGAGTTGGTTAAATCATAACGTAGAGCAAACCGCAGGGGTGTTGGCTGACACTTGCTCAGAGAAACTAAGCCTGTTTTTTAAAAGTCGACGAGCACAAAAGCGTCGAGATAAGAGCCTGAATACGGATTAAAAATTATAGCGTAGCAGGGATGCTTTGTAGTTCAATCAGTGCGTCGGGTTCGGTTTTTGCTTTCTGTTCGGCGCGTAATGATGCATCACGTGCTTTTCTTATCTGCTGAATCTGCTTTTCCCACTCAAGTAACTCTATATATTTCTTGATGTTTGCAACGTACTGTACCGGCTCTTGCCCGCGTGCATAGCCGTATTTAACGGTAGAAAAATATTTCTTCTTAGACAGTAGTGGTAAAAACTCCTTAACATCATCCCACTTGTCGGGGTCTTTGTTGGCGCGTTGTGTCAGTACTCTGGCATCTTCTAGGTGGCCAAACCCTACATTGTACCCGGCTAGCGCAAACCAAGTATGGTCAGGTTCTTTTATACGCTCAGGGATTTTTCTTTTCACATTAAGCAGGTACTCTGCTCCTCCTCGAATGCTCTGAATAGGGTCTGTTCGGTCTGTAACACCGACTTCTTTTGCTGCTGCGTTGGTGAGCATCATGATGCCTCTTACCCCTGTTGGTGATACCGCATCGGCTTTCCAGTGTGATTCTTGGTAAGCAATGGAGGCTAATAACATCCAATCAAAGTCTGTTTCTTGCTCGGCCATATAAAAATACTGTTCTAAGCAAGAAAGGCGAGTTTCCATATCTTGCTTAAACGTTACCGTGTCGAAATAGTTAAGAGGGTTTCGTTTTTCGTAGTACTTTTTCTTCAGTTTTTTGATTAGTGCTTTTGTTGTGGGTTTGGCAAGAAACTTATTAACAGCGCGTTTCAGAGAGCCGTCTTGATTTGGCGTTAATACCCAGGCAATAGGTTGGCTTTTACCTATAGTAAATGCAGAGTTTAAGCCAGGGTAGAATGAGCTTTGCGATTCATAAACGCTTGAATCAACAATGGTGTAATCTACTTCTTTAGAGAATACCTTGTCGAGAATATCTGTGTTGGTTAGTTCGCTGGTTTCTTGCCAGGATAAGCCTGGGTGTTCTGGCTTTAAGTTTTCAAGTTGTTCTTCTTGAATGGAGTTCGCTAATACGAGTGTTTTTTTACCTATTAAGTCATCAATGTTCTTGGGAGCTGGGATGCCTTGTTTTAGGCGATATATAACGGTGGAAATGCTTTCTGCATAGGGAGTAGAGAATTCAAAAGAGTTTTGTCGTGCGCTGGAAATATTAATGCCCGCGGCAACGATATGGGCATCTCGCTTCTCAATAGCTTGGAAAAGCCCATTGATAGTGTCTGGAATAATGAGATCTATCTCTACGCCCAAATCATCAGCAAACGCCTTTGCTAGTTCGTATTCAAAGCCAGCAGGTCCACTTTTATCAATATAGTAAGCGCTTGGAGTATTGCGTGTGGCGACTCTAATGCTGCCGTTGGCTTGAATGACTTCGAGTTGGGATATCGTGTTATAACTGACCAACGCAGGCAAGCTGATGATCACGAGGATCGTCAGCAAGTGTAAAACGTCTTTTCTTCTGCGTAAGTTAAATAACATAGGGTAGTTTTCTGGTACTCAAGTGATAATTTCGGGTAAAATGCCTGTTTTCTTTCCTGTCTGTTTTTGCTCATTCAAGAGGCTCGAGATCAACATGCTAGTAATGCGTGGAGCGCCTGCTCTTTCTGCCTTCCGTCACGATAAACTGTTAGCCGCTTTACAGAGTGAAATTTCTGTAGTGACCGCTGTTTATGGTGAATTTTATCACTTTGCCGACATCTCTGAAGAGTTGACTGATGACGAGCAGCAAATACTGTCTCGCATTCTTCGTTATGGCCCTAAAGCCGAGGTTCAAGAACCTGCAGGCTTGATGCAATTGGTTGTCCCTCGTCCCGGTACTATCTCTCCTTGGTCTAGCAAGGCAACAGATATTGCCAGAAATTGCGGCCTAAGCAAAATTAATCGTCTCGAAAGAGGGGTTGCTTACTCTGTAGAATCATCGGTTGAACTATCTGAAGAGCAAAAAAATGCAATAGCAGCGCTATTACATGACCGTATGGTTGAACGTGTATTGTCTGACATTGAAGCTGCCGGTGAGTTGTTTGTTCATACTCAACCTAAGCCACTTAACCTTGTTAGTATCAAGGGAGATGGTCATAAGGCATTAGCCAAAGCCAATGTTGATTTGGGTTTGGCGCTGGCTGAAGATGAAATTGATTATCTAGTTTCTAGCTTTACAACGTTACAACGTGACCCTTCTGATGTTGAATTGATGATGTTTGCGCAGGCGAACTCTGAACATTGTCGTCATAAGATTTTTAATGCATCGTGGGATATTGATGGCGAAGCACAGGAAAAATCACTCTTTTCGATGATCCGTAATACAAATGAGCTTGGCGGCGAAAATGTACTGTCGGCTTATTCTGATAACGCGGCTGTTATTGCGGGAAGTAAAGCAGGGCGTTTCTTCCCTGATCCACAAACTGCTGAGTATTCTGCTAATCAGGAAGATATACATATCTTGATTAAAGTAGAAACGCACAACCACCCTACGGCTATTGCTCCACATCCTGGTGCAGCAACTGGTTCCGGTGGTGAAATCCGTGATGAAGGCGCAACTGGTAAAGGTGGTAAGCCAAAAGCAGGTTTGTCTGGATTTACGGTTTCAGACCTTAATATTCCTGGTTTTGGTCAGCCTTGGGAGTCTCAGTATGGTAAACCAGGGCGTATCGTGTCTGCTTTGGATATTATGCTTGAAGGACCTATCGGCGGAGCCGCATTTAATAATGAATTTGGCCGTCCAAATCTGACCGGTTATTTCAGAACATTCGAGCAAAAAGTAAATGGTGCTGCGGGTGAGGAAGTGCGTGGTTATCACAAGCCGATCATGATTGCCGGTGGTATGGGTAATATCCGTGATGGTCATGTTGATAAGGGCCAAATTAGTGTTGGCGCTAAGTTGATCTGTCTAGGCGGTCCTGCCATGTTGATTGGTCTTGGCGGTGGTGCTGCATCTTCTATGTCATCCGGTACGTCTTCAGAGAATTTAGATTTTGCATCGGTTCAGCGTGATAACCCTGAACTAGAACGTCGTTGTCAGGAAGTGATTGATCGCTGCTGGCAACAAGGTGAAAACAACCCTATCGCCTTTATTCATGATGTAGGGGCGGGTGGTTTGTCTAACGCATTCCCTGAGCTTGTAAAAGATGGCGGTTGTGGTGGTCATTTTGAACTACGTAATGTGAATAATGATGAACCAGGCATGTCTCCTTTGGAGATATGGTGTAACGAAGCTCAAGAGCGTTATGTAATGGCTGTTAAGCCAGAAGATATGGCACGTTTTGAAGCTTTATGTGCCCGTGAGCGTTGCCCGTATGCTGTTGTTGGCGATGCGACAGAGGAGCATCACCTAACGCTGGGTGACACGCACTTTGACAATAAGCCCGTTGATCTTCCTATGAATGTTCTTTTTGGTAAGCCGCCTAAAATGCATCGTTCGGTTGAGCGTATAGCCTATCAAGTGCCTGAGTTCGTAACGAGCGATATTCAGCTGGATGAAGCGATCGAGCGAGTTCTTAAGTTTCCTGCTGTTGCCTCTAAATCATTTTTGATAACCATTGGTGACCGTTCAATTACTGGGCAGGTTGCACGTGATCAGATGGTGGGCCCTTGGCAGGTTCCTGTGGCTGACTGTGCTGTTACTACTGCTGCATATGATACTTATGCCGGTGAAGCGATGGCTATGGGTGAGCGCACACCGTTAGCGTTGATTGATGCCGCCGCTTCAGGGCGAATGGCTATTGGTGAAGTATTAACGAATATTGCAGCAGCTCCTATCGCTGACATATCTGATGTTAAATTATCAGCTAACTGGATGTGTGCTGCAGGGCATCCCGGCGAAGATGAAAAATTGTATGACACGGTGAAAGCTGTCGGTATGGAGCTGTGCCCAGAGCTAGGTATTACTGTACCCGTGGGTAAAGACTCTATGTCGATGCGCACCGTATGGAAAGATGGTGAGGAAGATAAAAGCGTAACCGCGCCGCTATCACTCATTATCTCTGGTTTCGCTCCCGTGACTGACGCGCGTAAAGCTTTAACGCCGCAATTGCGCTCTGATCAGGGTCATACAGACCTGATTCTGCTTGATCTTGGTAATGGTAAAAACCGTTTGGGTTTGTCTGCCTTGGCGCAGGTTTATAACCGAGTGGGCACTACCGTACCTAACGTTGATGATGCACAGCAGTTGGCAACCTTCTTCGCTGCTATTCAAGAGCTTAATAGCTTAGGGCTGTTGTTGGCTTATCATGACCGTTCTGATGGTGGGTTATTAGCAACTATTACTGAGATGTCTTTTGCTGGGCATATTGGTGTTGATCTTAATCTGGATCTCATTGCTTCTGATAAATCAGAGTGGCTTGCGGCGCTCTTTAATGAAGAGTTGGGTGCAGTTATTCAGGTAAAACGTGAAGATACTGAGCGCGTTCTGGTGGAGCTAAATGCTGCTGGCTTGGGTGATATTGTCATGGTTGTAGGATCTACTAACCCTGATGATGAGGTTCGTCTGCACTTTGACGAAGATGAGATTTATAGTGCATCACGTGTACAGTTGCAGCGCTGGTGGTCTGAAACTTCTTATCGTTTGCAAGCATTACGAGATAACTCAGCGTGCGCAGATCAAGAATTTGATCGTGTGTTGGATAAAGCAGACCCAGGTATTCAAGTAGCATTGTCCTATGATGTTAACGAAGATGTGGCTAAGTCGTTTATAGCCTCTGGTGAGCGTCCGCGCGTTGCTATTTTGCGTGAGCAAGGTGTGAATGGGCAGATAGAGATGGCGGCTGCATTTGATCGTGCTGGTTTTGCGGCCATTGATGTTCATATGAGCGACATTCTCGAAGGGCGTGTTTCTTTAGATACGTTTAAAGGCTTGGTGGCTTGTGGTGGTTTCTCATACGGTGACGTGTTGGGGGCAGGTGAAGGCTGGGCTAAGTCCATTCTTTTCAATCAGCTTGCGCGCGAGCAGTTTAGTGCATTCTTCAAGCGTGAAGATACATTCACACTAGGTGTTTGTAATGGTTGTCAGATGCTTTCTAACTTGCATGAGCTTATTCCTGGTGCTGAACTATGGCCTCACTTTGTGCGGAACATGTCAGAGCAGTTTGAAGCGCGTGTTGCTACGGTTGAAGTGCAAAAAAGTGATTCTATTTTCTTAAAAGGAATGGAAGGCTCGCGTATGCCACTCGCTGTAGCGCACGGTGAAGGGCATGCTGAGTTTGCTTCCTCTGAGCAGTTGGCAGCGTTGCAGTCGTCCGGCACGGTTGCCCTAAAGTATGTAGATAACTACGGTAAGGTTACGCAAGAATATCCTCTGAACCCGAATGGTTCTGTGGGCGGTATTACAGGCCTAACTACGCCAGATGGCCGGGTTACTATTATGATGCCTCACCCTGAGCGTGTCTTTAGAGCAGTTCAAAACTCTTGGGCACCAGATGAGTGGAGTGAAGATGGAGCGTGGATGCGGATGTTCCGCAATGCGCGTGTTTGGGTTGGCTAATTGCGTATCTAAATACTGAACAGATATATTCAAAAGGCAGCTAATTTAGCTGCCTTTTTTATGACTTTTCGGTGGGAAAATCGTATTTCCACCAGAGTCGCATTCCACCGTGGAGTTCATAGGCATTATAGCCGTGACGTAACAGTTCTCTGGCAACAGGTGTGCTTCGGTGGGCGGTTAGGCAGATGCAGATTATGGTTTTGTCTTTGGGGATCTTGGTTAGGTCTACACTGAAAACAGAGCAGGGATGGCTTGAAGGGATGTGGCTTAATTTCCACTCAGTATGGCTGCGTACATCAAGTAAGAATAAGTTGTGGTTTTCCTCACTTAGCTGCTTGTTTAATGCTTTAGCAGAAATTTGAGGAGGAGGTGTAAATGAGAGCCAGTCTTTTATTTTCATGGGCGTACGTATATATAGCCTTTTTGTTGTAGGTCTACAATGGTGGGTAATCCCGCTTGAACAACATCTTCTTCTTCAACTTCGTATAGGTCTTCACGAGTGATGTTGTAGCCATCAAGCGTATTGCCGCACATGATAAATTGCACATCTCTGAGGCGAAGTGAATCTATGCTTATCTGTTTTGCCTGATCCTCTACTGCATCCATAAAGTATTCAATGGCTTTTCCATGAACGACTACCTTGATATCAATGTGATCTTCTCCAAGTGATTGGAGATGGTTTGATATGTTAGTCATTGTTTCGGCTATGCGGCTCTCATCATGATAATTCATGTGGTAGACAACTTTTTGATCATTATACAAAGAGCCGGAAAAGCTGTTGAGGCTTAGTAATAAGAGGCTGGCTGTTAAAATGAGTGTTTTAAGTACGCGCATAAGTCACCTACTGAAAAAAGATTAAAAAAAAGGCCGACACAAGGTCAGCCTTTTTCTAAAAGCAAAGTATTACTTCTTGCCAGAAATCTGAACGTCTACACGACGATCAGCACGTAGGCAGCTGATCAAAGCAGCACCACGGCCAGAGCATTGAGCGATAGGAGCAGTTTCACCTAGAGCATCAACAGTCATAGTGTTGCCATCAACACCAGCAGAGCGAAGAGCTGCAGCTACGTTGTCAGCACGACGACGAGATAGAGCGTCGTTGTATGCGCTTGAACCGATAGGGTCAGCGTTACCGATTAGGCGGATGCTTTTAACAGTCGCTAAACCGTTAACGTAGTTAGCGATGTCAGAAACGCTATCTACAACAGCGCTATCGAAATCAAAGAATACAGCGAATTTTTTATCAGCAGCCATCATTGCTGGAGCTGGAGCAGCTGGTGTTGGAGCTGGAGCAGCGGCAGTCATTTTCTGGTAACCGTCACAACCTTCAACTGTTGCGTCGTCTTGTCCCCAGGTACCAGTATGCCAGCACTCACCAAAACCTGTGCGCCATACAGTATCACCAGAGTCAGTAACGTAACCGCTGTTTACTGGGTGAGCCAGGGCAGCAGCTGACATGCTCATCGCAAGAGCGAAACCTGCGGTCATAGCGAGCTTTTTCATATTAATATCCTTGTAAAAAGTGGGTTTTAGCATTCGTAATATTTCATGAATCTAGCCCACTGTCTATTAATCTACGTTTAACAGATCTAAAATGGGAAAACATTCACACACATAAACTGTATAGTATTTTACGTTGACTATCGCAAGTTTGGAACCGTTTAAAGTCACTATTATTAATAATTTAGCCTTTTTTAAGGTAATACTTTCTTATAAGGCTTTACAGTGACTTTGGCATAGACGCCTGCTTCTATATAGGGATCAGCATTAGCCCAGTTTTGTGCATCCGTTAATGAATCAAATTCTGCGATCACAAGGCTGCCAGTGAAGCCGGCTGGGCCTGGATCTTCTGAGTCAATTGCAGGGTGTGGGCCTGCAGCAAATAGCTTTCCTTGCTCTTTCAATGCAACCAGTCGCTCAAGATGATCTGGTCTGGCTGCCATGCGGGCATCGTGCGTGCCTGGTTTGTCTTCAGCGATAATAGCGTAAAACATAAGATAAGGTTCCTAGTCTGTGTTCTTTATATACTTGGACATATAAAGTCCCTGAAGGACTATAAATACAATAGTGAGCCCGAGCATGCCAAATAGCTTAAAGTTGACCCATGTCTCTTCGGAAAAGTTATAGGCAACCGCTAAGTTGATTACACCCATAGCAAGGAAGAAGACAACCCAAGCTAGATTAAGTGTTTTCCACGCATGCTGAGGTAATTCGATATTGCCAGACATAATTCGTTCAATAATGGTTTTGGTGCCGATGAATTGGCTTCCTAGGAAGGCGACCCCAAATAACCAGTTAACGACCGTGGGTTTCCATTGAATAAATGTTTTGTCTTGAAATATAACAGTGGCACCACCCATTACTATGACGAGCACTAGGGTGACCAGCTGCATTTTTTCGATTTTATGTTCTTTGATCCATGTATAAAGTATCTGAATCAGCGTTGCTGGAATCAGTACGGCTGTTGCCATTATGATGTCGCCCGTGTATTTGTACACGCCGAAAAAAATAATTATTGGGAAAAAGTCGAGAAGTAGTTTCATAGTCGTATAATTAGTTAAAGGGCTCTAAAGTATATAGAGCTGTCTCCCGCTTATAAACCCGGAATTGATATGCTGGCACATTCTTATGACTTTCATACTCACTCGACCGCGTCGGACGGGACTTTAGCGCCGCAAGTGCTAATAGAAAAAGCGAGCGAGGCGGGTGTAAAGCTGATGGCGTTGACTGATCATGACTCCATGAGTGGTTATCAGGCGTTGATGAATTCAGGGTTTAACACTGATATAGAGCTGATTTCTGGCGTGGAGTTAACCTGTCGTTTGGATAAACAGGTAGTACATGTGGTCGGCCTAAACCTTGACGCAACCAATGATCAGTTAAATACGCACCTGTTAGGGCTTGATCAATTGCGAATGGAGCGGGCTAAAGCGATAGCCTTGCGTTTACTTAAAGCAGGTTTGCCTGATTTACTAGAAGCAGCCATTAGCTGCGCAGCTGGCGGGCAGATAGGGAGGCCTCATTTTGCGCAAGCGCTCTTAGATATGGGGTTGGTGAGTGATCAGCAGCAAGCATTTAAAAAATATTTAGGTGCGGGTAAAAAAGGCGATGTTAAGGTTGAGTGGCCAGAATTAGTTTCGGTTATTGATATTATTAGTAGTGCGGGTGGCTTAAGCGTATTAGCACACCCTACGAAATATAATTTAACATTGAATAAGGTTCGCTATTTGGTGGCGCAATATAGTGAGTTGGGTGGTGATGCATTAGAAGTGGGTTATCCAGCAGTGACGGCTGATCATCAGAAATCGTTATCTGCTTTAGTTGAGAAGCATCAGTTAATGGCTTCTGGTGGAAGTGATTTTCATAATCCTGATTATCATTGGACAGGGTTGGGGCGTTTTCCGGGAGTGCCAGAGCACCTACCGCATGTATTAGATGCGATTCGTTAGTTGATATTAACTTTGGGGTTATATTGTGAGCCAGTTTTTTCAGATACACACAGAAAATCCGCAAAAAAGGCTAATACAGCAAGCGGTAGATATTATTAATAAAGGCGGGGTTATTGTATACCCAACAGATTGTGCTTATGCGCTTGGGTGTCATTTAGGTGATAAGTCTGCGCTTGATAAAATAAAGCGTATTCGTAAGTTAGATGATAAGCATAACTTTACATTGGTTTGTCGTGATTTAAGTGAAATTGGAACCTATGCAAAAGTCGATAATCAGATGTATAGGCTTTTAAAGGCGCATACTCCGGGTGCATATACCTTTATATTAAAAGCGACAACAGAGGTTCCGCGCCGTTTGCTACATCCTAAAAGGAGGGCGATTGGTTTGCGGATACCGGATAATAAGATAGTTCAGGCGCTGCTAGAAGTTTTGGGTGAGCCTATTATGAGTACATCTTTAATTATGCCGGGAGATGATGAGCCACTATCAGATCCTTATGATATTCGTGACTTATTACAGCATGAAATAGACTTAGTTATTGATGGTGGTTATTGCGGAGTGGCGGCTACAACGGTTATTAGTTTAATGGATGACCAGCCCGAAGTTATCAGAGAAGGGGCGGGTGACATTTCCGATTTTGAATAAATAAGCTATTATTAACAA
Organism: Neptunomonas sp.; assembly: GCA_034110685.1. Lineage (GTDB taxonomy): Bacteria > Pseudomonadota > Gammaproteobacteria > Pseudomonadales > Balneatricaceae > Neptunomonas. The sequence continues at coordinate 38,203 of JAWUYS010000131.1, read as the reverse complement.
TAATATTGTTAATAAAATGTTAATTTCTTGAATTAATATTTTATTTGACGATAATGCCTTGCAAGCTAATTAATATTTATTGAGTTGAATAATGACTGATATCGTAAAAATCTTAACAAGGAAGAATTCTCTGCGTAAGCAGTGTCAGGACTTATCAATAACGGACATTGAAAAAATAATCGTTGATCTTTCGGATATATTGAAAGAAAAAGAAGCATTTGAATTAGAGCGTGTAGAAGCTGATCGTGAGAAAAATGCGAAAATCGATATGATTCGCAAAACGATGCAAGAAGCGGGTATAGGCTTTGATGATATTAAAGATTTGGTAGCAACTTCTCCTAAGAAAAAAGTAGAAGCTAAATACCGTATCACAGATTCAAATGGCGATACGCATGAATGGTCTGGCCGTGGCAGAACGCCATTGGCTTTTCAAGAATACTTTGATACGCAGGGCGTTACTAAGGACGCTTGCTTAATTAAATAATTCTATCGTTTGCGATTTGTTATTATAAGCTCTTCGGTTTTGGCTGAAGAGCTTTTTTGTTTTCTGCGTAGGAGCGTCACATGTCAGATGAAAAGTTACAAAAAGTGTTGGCGCGCTCTGGATATGGCTCACGTCGTGAGATGGAGCGCTGGATAGGTGAGGGGCGTGTGTCCGTAAATGGACGTACTGCAACTTTGGGGGATCGGGTTAGTCATCGCGACCAGATTCAAGTAAATGGGCGAGCAGCAAATATTGTTTCTGAAGCTGAGAGCCCGCGTCGAGTTTTAATTTATAATAAGCCTGTTGGTGAAGTGTCTACTCGACACGATCCAGAAGGGCGTCCTACTGTTTATGATCATCTTCCGCCGCTAAGAACAGGGCGTTGGATTGCTATAGGGCGTTTGGATTTGAATACCAGCGGTTTATTAGTATTTACAACCGATGGTGAATTGGCTCACATGATGATGCATCCGTCTGCCAATATTGATCGTGAATATGCTGTTCGTGTTTTGGGTAATGTGCCTGAGGAGATGCTTACGCGTCTTAAAGAAGGTGTTCTACTTGAAGATGGCATGGCTAAATTTACAGATGTTCGTTTCTTTGATGGTGATGGCGCCAATAAGTGGTATCACTGTGTAGTAATGGAAGGACGGAACCGTGAAGTGCGTCGCTTGTGGGAGTCGCAAGGCTTGCAGGTTAGTCGTTTGAAGCGTGTTCGTTATGGCTCACTATTTTTGCCTAGTGATGTTAAGGCAGGAACATGGAAAGAGCTTACCTCAAAAGATATTAAAGTATTGTCTACCAAGTTGGGGCTCGATCAAAAGAAACCTGTTCGAATGAAGCCAGCAGAAAAAGAAAAGCTTGAGCGTCGTTATAAGCATCAGCAGATACGTCACTCTGTTGGGCCCAAGCACCGCAAGGACTAAGTCTTTTTTAAGTGAATTTATAATAAAAACGCAGCCTTTTGGCTGCGTTTTTTTTGTGGCTCATTAATGTAGTTGGGGTTGTGATGATGGCTTATTGTGCGTTCAGCGATTGACCGTTCACTTCATTGCTGTCATTACCCATTAAATACAGATAAAGCGGCATGATCTCAGCAGGCTCTGGGTTACTTTCTGGTAGCTCTCCAGGGTACGCATACGCTCGCATTTTGGTGCGTGTGGCGCCAGGGTTGATACAGTTGACTCTAATGTTGGCGGTGTTTTCCACTTCGTCTGCCATGACCTGCATAAGGCCTTCGGTAGCAAACTTTGACACGCTGTAAGCACCCCAGTATGCGCGCCCTTTTCTTCCGACACCTGAAGAGGTGAAAATAACAGAGGCGTTTTCAGACCGGTGCAGTAAAGGCATGAGCGTTTGTGTCAGGATAAACGGAGCGTTGATGTTCACCTGCATAACCTGCTGCCAAATAATAGGATCGTATGACTCTATAGCTGTTCTTACGCCCAGAAGTGAAGCGTTGTGTAGTAACCCGTCTATATGTCCAAACTCATTGTCTAGAATGTTTGTCAGGTCGATATAATCATGTTCTGTCGCTGTTTCTAAATTGAGTGGCACTATGGCGGGTTTGGGGCCGCCTGCTGCTTCTATTTCGTCGTAAACTTTTTCCAGTTTTTCGGTAGTCTTGCCTACGAGTATGATAGTGGCGCCATGTGCTGCATACGTCAATGCGGCAGCGCGTCCAATTCCGTCGCCAGCGCCGGTGACAAGGATTACCTTGTTTTCAAGAAGATTGTTGGGAGCGTTGTATTCAAACATCGAAAGCGTCCTTATTCGTTACGACGGCTCTCAAAAATGCGCGTCTATTACAGATAGAATCTGATCTGCATGCTTAACATAGGCGTTAGCATTCCAGCTGTCAGAGTTCTCCGATTCGTTAATATACCCATATAATGCGCCAATTGTGAACATGTCTGCGCGATTTCCTGCGTCTATATCACGTATATGGTCACCAATATAAATACAGTTTTGTGGGGCGGCCTGTATTTGCTGGCAGGCTAAAAGAAGTGGCTCGGGGTCAGGTTTTGTCTTCTTTACATGGTCTGGGCAAATGGTGCTTGCGCTTCGTATGCTTAGTTTTAATGCTGATAAAATAGGTGTGGTGAAGCGTTCTGGCTTATTGGTGACTATGCCCCACGGAATTTGTTCTTTTTCCAATGTGGCTAGTAGCGATTCAATGCCGGGAAATAGTTTACTGTCGATGGCTAAATGTTGATCGTAAAGATTGAGCATCTGTTGGTGTAGGCTGGGTAGCTTGCTATCACCATCGCTGAGTTCGAATGCCGCTTTTAGCATGGCGTTTGCGCCATTGGAAACGTGCTTACGAAGCTCGGAGTAAGGCTGTGCTGGCAGGCTATTTTCTGACAGTAATTGGTTGATAACCCAGTGAAAGTCAGGGGCGGTATCAAGCAGTGTTCCATCAAGATCGAATAAAACGGCTTCCGGTTTGCTGGTTTTACTTGTTTTCACATTTATAGCTCAGGACGAGTGGTCGCAATGATAAAGTTGACGTCGACATCCGAAGTGTCTAAGCGATACTGCTTGGTAAACGGATTGTACGTCATGCCCGTAATGTCGTTAGTTTTAAGTTTCGATTGGCGTATCCAGGTAGCAAGTTCTGACGGGCGTATGAATTTTTTGAAGTCATGCGTGCCTTGTGGAACAAGCTTTAGTAAATGCTCTGCGCCTAATATGGCAAATAGGTAGCTCTTGGGATTGCGATTAAGTGTGGAGAAGAATACGTGTCCGCCTGGTTTAACCATTTTGGCGCAAGCCAAGACAATGGAAGAGGGGTCTGGAACGTGTTCCAGCATTTCCATGCAGGTGACAACATCAAAGGCCGCTGGATTGGCTTCAGCCATCTCTTCTGCGGTGATTTGCTGATAATTAACAGATACGCCACTTTCTAAACCGTGCAGCTTGGCAATCTTAAGTGGGGCTGCTCCCATATCTATGCCAGATACTTCTGCACCGCGTAAAGCCATAGATTCAGATAAAATTCCGCCGCCGCAGCCTACATCCAGTACTTTTTTTCCAGCAAGTGATGCAATGCGATCGATATAACCGACACGCAGTGGGTTGATGTCGTGCAGTGGTTTGAACTCACTGTCTTTGTCCCACCATCGACTCGCCAGTTCTTCAAATTTGGCAATTTCAGAAGGGTCAACGTTTGCAGAAAATGTTTGATCGGTCATAGGGAATGGTATCTGAATAGTATTTCGAATCACTCTATTCTAACACCGGCCACGGCTCTTAAACAGCTAGCGCAACATATTCATTTTGCGGGAATCTTTTTGAAATCTTGTGGTATACTCGTTCGGTTAAAAACAGGTCCTGTTTTTCTGGGCTTGATTGACTAGAACGAATCAAGATTAGCAGACCGAATCAAGGAAAGCTGAAACGCATGGGTGATTTAACCAAAGAAATTTTGCCGGTAAATATCGAAGATGAGATGAAACAGTCTTATCTCGATTATGCCATGAGTGTTATCGTTGGCCGGGCCTTGCCTGATGTCCGTGATGGCTTAAAGCCTGTTCACCGTCGTGTTTTGTTTGCGATGAGTGAGCTTAGCAATGACTGGAATAAACCGTATAAAAAATCTGCACGTGTGGTGGGTGATGTAATCGGTAAATATCACCCGCATGGTGATAGTGCTGTTTATGACACCATTGTACGTATGGCGCAGGATTTTTCGATGCGTTATACGCTGGTAGATGGACAAGGTAACTTCGGTTCCGTCGATGGCGATTCAGCAGCAGCAATGCGATATACCGAAATTCGCATGGATAAAATCTCCCATGAGCTGCTATCTGACTTAGATAAAGAAACTGTCGACTTCGTACCTAACTACGATGGAACAGAGTTTATTCCTGAAGTGCTGCCTTCACGTGTTCCTAACCTGTTGGTCAATGGATCTTCCGGTATTGCTGTAGGTATGGCGACTAATATCCCGCCGCATAACTTGCGCGAAGTTGTCAGTGGTTGCCTTGCACTTATAGAGAACTCAGAGCTCACTGTTGATGAGTTAATGGAATATATTCCAGGACCTGACTTCCCGACAGGCGCTATCATTAACGGACGTGCAGGTATTCTTGAAGCGTATCGTACCGGCCGCGGCCGTATCTATATTCGCTCCAAGTACCATGTAGAAGAAAACAGTAAAGGCCGCAGTGCCATTATTGTGACTGAAATACCATATCAGTTGAATAAAGCCCGCTTGATTGAAAAAATCGCGGAGCTAGTAAAAGAGAAAAAGCTAGAAGGAATCAGTGAGCTACGCGATGAATCCGATAAAGATGGTATGCGAATCTATATCGAATTAAAGCGCGGCGAAATGCCAGAGGTTATTGCTAATAACCTGTTTTCACAAACACAGATGGAAGGTGTGTTTGGTATCAATGTGGTGGCATTGGTTGATGGCCAGCCGAAAATACTGAACCTAAAAGAACTGATTGAAAACTTTATCCGTCACCGCCGAGAAGTTGTGACGCGTCGTACTGTTTACTTGCTGCGCAAAGCGCGTGAGCGAGGTCATGTTCTAGAAGGTTTGGCCATTGCATTAGCTAACATTGATGAAGTTATTCAGCTGATCAAGCAGTCGCCAACACCATCAGAAGCTAAAGAACGACTAACAGAGATGGCGTGGGCGCCAGGTTCTGTTGTCGATATGCTTGAGCGTGCTGGCGAACATGCTTGCCGTCCTGATGATCTAGATCCGCAGTTCGGTATGCGTGAAGGTAAATATTACCTTTCTCCTGTACAAGCTCAGGCTATTTTGGATCTTCGTTTACATCGTTTGACTGGCCTTGAACATGAAAAGCTGATTAACGAATACCAAGAACTGCTGGTTAAAATTGCTGAACTACTTGAAATCTTGGGTTCTTATACTCGTTTGATGGAAGTGATTCGCGAAGAGCTAGAAGCGATTGTGGCCGAGTTTGGCGATGAACGTCGCACTGAGATTATCGCGTCTCGACGTGATTTGACTGTTGCTGACTTAATCACAGAAGAAGATATGGTGGTAACTATATCTCATGGTGGTTATGCGAAGACGCAACCGCTTACTGATTACCAGTCACAGCGCCGTGGCGGTAAAGGTAAATCAGTAACTGCAGTAAAAGATGAAGATTTTGTTGAACATCTTCTTATCGCAAGTACGCATGCCACAATTTTGTGCTTTACCAATAAAGGTAAGGTTTACTGGTTGAAGGTATATGAAATACCGCCAGCTAGTCGTGCTGCTCGTGGTCGTCCGATTGTAAATATTTTGCCATTGGATGAAGGTGAGCGTATATCGACTATTCTTCCAGTAAATGAATACAGCGAAGATCGTTTTGTCTTCATGGCAACAGCAAGCGGTACTGTTAAGAAGACCTCTTTGGTCAACTTCTCACGCCCAAGATCATCTGGCTTAATCGCTGTTGACCTACTCGATGATGATGCGCTAATTGGTGCAGCTATCACTGAGGGAGATGACGATATTCTACTGGTAACAGATGCCGGTAAAGTAGCGCGTTTTCACGAAGGTGAAGTACGTGCCATGGGTCGCACAGCACGTGGTGTTCGCGGCGTTAAGATGAAAGGTGCTGCACGTGTTATCTCTCTGATTATTCCTCAGGAGGGCGGCAAGGTATTAACAGCGTCTGAGCGTGGTTTTGGTAAGCAGACTGCGGTTGAAGACTTCCCTTGTAAGGGCCGTGGTAACCAAGGTGTGATTGGTATGCAGTGTACTGATCGTAACGGTAACCTGGCAGGTGCAGTACAGGTCTTTGAAGGCGATGATGTCATGCTGATCAGTGATCAGGGAACCATGGTTCGCACACGCACTTCTGAGATATCTGTCTTGGGCCGTAACACACAAGGTGTAATGCTGATTCGTGTTGCAGGTGATGAGAATCTGGTGAGTCTGGCGCGTATTGAAGAGCCAGAAGTACCCGATGAAGATGATCTGGATGGCGAAGAAGTTGTTTTGGATGCCGAAGGTAATGCTGTTGAAGGTAGCGTAGTTGAAGGTACTGAAGAGGTAGCAGCAGAAGATACTGCAATACCATCTGATGATGAAGACGACGTAGAACCGGACGCAGAGTAAGTTAAAAAGCGCGGCTTAGGCCGCGCTTATTATTTATGCTTGGTAAATTTAAGAGAACAGGTAGAAATGATCCGTAAGTTGAATTTCAGTGCAGGGCCTGCAGCCCTACCCGAAGAGGTATTAAAGCAGGCACAGGAAGAGATGCTCGATTGGCATGGGCATGGACTCTCCATTATGGAAATGAGTCACCGCAGCAAAGAGTATGTTTCAGTTGCAGAACAAGCTGAGCAGGATCTTCGTGAGCTTATGCAGATACCAGACAACTATAAAGTGTTGTTCTTGCAAGGTGGTGCTACTACTCAGTTCTCGATGATTCCACTGAACCTCTTACGCGATAAAAAAACAGCTGATTATATTAATACCGGCGTGTGGTCTAAAAAGGCTATCGCTGAGGCTAAACGTTATTGTGAAGTGAATATTGCCGCAACAACTGAGCATAATAACTTTACATCAGCACCGTCTCAGGACGAGCTTAAATTGAATCCTGATGCAGCTTATGTTCATTACACGCCGAATGAAACAATTGGTGGTGTTGAGTTTGACTATATTCCTGAGACAGGCGACGTTCCATTAGTAGCGGATATGTCATCTAGTATTCTATCCCGATCTATCGACGTGTCTCGTTTTGGTTTGATCTATGCTGGCGCGCAAAAAAATATCGGTCCTGCTGGTTTAACCGTTGTAATTGTACGTGATGATTTGATTGGCCATATGTTACCCGGCGCGCCGACCATGTTTGATTATTCAGTGCACGCGGCGGCTGATTCAATGAATAATACTCCGCCAACTTTCGGCTGGTATTTGGCAGGTTTAATTTTTCAATGGCTTAAGCGTCAAGGTGGCGTTGAAGGGATGCAAGTTATCAATCAGCGAAAAGCAGAAAAGCTGTACGCTGCTATTGATCAAAGTAGCTTCTATGCCAATCCTATAGAGGTTGCTAATCGCTCTTGGATGAATGTTCCTTTTACGCTTGCAGACGCAGACTTAGATAAGCGCTTTATTGAGGAGGCTGATCAAGCAGGCCTGCTGAATTTGAAAGGGCATCGTTCTGTAGGTGGGATGCGTGCCAGTATTTATAACGCAGTACCTGAATCCGCTGTCGATACGTTGATAGCGTTTATGGCTGAGTTTGAACGTAAACATAGTTAATCTGTTGAAATAGGATCTTTGGATGACTGAACAAGAACAGGCGCTCAAAGTACTGCGCGACCAGATTGATTCGATCGATAAGCAAATTCATGTACTGCTGAATCAGCGAGCTATGTGTGCGCAAAATGTAGCTGAAGTGAAAGAGCAGTATCAAGGTGAAGAGATAGCTGTGTTTTACCGTCCAGAACGGGAAGCACAGGTTCTTAAACGGGTAATGGAGCGTAACGAAGGCCCACTAGCTGATAAAGAAGTGGCGCGTTTATTCCGTGAAATCATGTCTGTTTGCCTGGCGCTTGAAAAGCCGATGCGGATCTCGTTTCTGGGGCCTGAAGGGACTTTTACACAGCAAGCTGCACTCAAACACTTTGGTCTTTCTGCTGAAAGCGCGCCAATGGCTACGTTGGATCAGGTTTTTAGAGAAGTAGAGGCTGGTGCCGCTCATTATGGTGTAGTGCCTATTGAGAACTCATCTGAGGGCATGGCTACTCATACATTAGATCTGTTTAAACGTTTCAGTTTACGTATTTGTGGTGAATTGGAATTGAAAATTCATCATCACTTGCTAGCACAAGAAAATACGGATTCAGAACTAATAAGCCGTATTTATGCTCATCAAGAATCGTTTGCTCAGTGTCGTAGCTGGTTAGATGCAAACTACCCGCATGCAGAGCATATAACTGTTAGCTCCAATGCTGAAGGAGCAAGATTAGCAGCTCAAGAGGTAGGTACAGCTGCGATTGCTGGCGATATGGCTGTAGAGTTATATAGCTTGCAAATCTTAGAGCGTAATATCGAAGATCAGCCTGATAATAGTACGCGTTTTCTGATTATTGGCGACCAAGATGTTGGCCCAAGTGGCGATGATAAAACATCAATATTAATGTCTGCACATGACACTCCGGGTGTTCTTTATACGCTCTTGGAGCCTTTTCATCGTCATGGTATTAGCCTTACGCGAATAGAAACGCGGCCAGCCAAACAGGGTGGTTGGAGTTATATGTTTTATATAGATTTTGAAGGTCATGTAGAAGAAACAAAAGTGCAGAACGTACTGTCAGAGTTAGAGTCTAGTTCTGTAGAGTTGAAGCTGTTGGGGTCTTACCCTAAAGCGGTATTATAAAAATTATAAAGAGCGCATATGAAGCCAGTTTTTCTAGTAGTTAGGCTGCAGTGGAGCATGACCCAGTGAGCTTTATGGCTAATCGTGTATTAATTATAGGTCTGGGCCTAATTGGCGGGTCTTTAGCTAAAGCACTAAAAAAGAAGCATTTTGCAAAGGTTGTGGTTGGTTACGATCGTAATCTTGATGAACTTCAGCAAGGTCTTGACCTCGGTATAATCGATGAAGGATGTAGTGACTTTGCTAGCGCGGTAAAAACGGCTGACATTATTGTTTTAGCCGTTCCTGTTAAAGCAACTGAAGCTGTCTTATCTGACTTAAAGCCTTTCCTTCAACCTCACACTGTTATTACTGATGTTGGAAGTACTAAGGGTAATGTTATTGTCGCAGCACAAAATGTGTTCGGTTCAGTTCCTCGTAATTTTATTCCAGGGCATCCAATCGCCGGCTCAGAAAAGAGCGGTGTTGCGGCGGCAGATGATACGTTATTTGTAAAGCATAAGGTCATACTGACTCCATTGCCTGAATCAGATAAAAGTGCAACAAGCTTGATTGCGAGGATGTGGCAAAGTACCGGTGCAGAAGTGCTACAAATGGCGATAGAGCGCCATGATGAAGTACTCGCAGCGACTAGCCATTTGCCGCATCTTCTTGCGTTTTCATTGGTTGATACCTTAGCTAAAGAGCAAGACAGCACTGAAATTTTTCGTTATGCAGCGGGAGGCTTTCGGGATTTTACCCGTATAGCGGCTTCAGACCCGACGATGTGGCATGACGTATGTTTAGCAAATAAGCAGCAAATATTGGATCAAGTTGATAATTTCACTGAAGGTTTAGCGGCGTTGCGCCAAGCTATTGTTGAAGGTGATAGCCAATCGATGCTGGGTGTCTTTACACGCGCAAAATCTGCCAGAGAGCATTTCAATAAAATGCTAAGTGGTACGGCATATTCACAAACTCATCATAATTTGCAGGTAACCTTTCATATTCGCTCAGCTGGCCCTTTGCAGGGACGAATGAATGTATCGGGTGATAAATCAATGTCTCACCGAGCAGTGGTATTAGGTGCATTGGCTGAGGGCGTAACAAATATTAATGGTTTTCTAGAAAGTGAAGACAGCCTAGCAACGGTTCAAGCCTTTCGAGATATGGGGGTTGTTATTGAAGGGCCGCATCAAGGAGCAGTGAAAATTTATGGTGTTGGCCTCAATGGTTTATATCCACCTCCAGGGCCTTTGTATTTAGGTAATTCAGGCACGTCGATGCGGTTGTTAAGTGGTCTGTTAGCGGCGCAGACATTTAATACTGAATTATTGGGTGATAAATCTTTGTCAAAACGTCCGATGGAGAGAGTAGCGGAACCTTTGCGAGAAATGGGTGCCTCTATTAGTACATCACAAAATGGTGGTGCGCCTGTTTATATAACGGGTGGCCAGCAACTATCTGGTATTGATTATCAGATGCCAGTAGCCAGTGCTCAGGTTAAATCAGCTTTACTGCTTGCTGGGCTATATGCTCAAGGTGTCACACGAATTAAACAACCCGCTATCACGCGTGATCACACCGAACGGATGTTGAAAAACTTTGGTGTTGAGCTAACAACAGAAAACAGTGTGGTTAGTATTGCTTCAGGGCAAACGCTGAAAGCGACCAATTTAGATATACCTGCTGATATCTCTTCTGCTGCTTTTTTCATAGTAGCGGCGGCTATTAACCCAGGTTCTGATCTGGTAATTGAACAGGTGGGAGTTAATCCAAGTCGCTCTGGTATTGTGGATATCATGAAAATGATGGGTGCAGATCTGACACTAGAAAATCCAATGACGCTTAATGGTGAGCCAGTGGCTGATGTCCATGTGCGTTATGCGCCATTAAAAGCTATTACCATTCCTGAAGAACTGGTGTCTGTTGCCATTGATGAGTTTCCTGTGATTTTCGTAGCAGCCGCAGCGGCAACAGGAGTGACCTGTTTAACAGGCGTTGGAGAGTTACGATATAAAGAAAGTGATCGTATTGAAGCGATGCAGCAAGGATTGCTGCGAATGGGGATAGATGTTGTTGTAGAAGGCGACAGCATTCTCATCACCGGTGGAGAACTACAAGGAGCAAATATTAGTAGTTATGATGATCATAGAGTGACAATGGCATTTGCTGTTGCAGGTACAATTGCTAAAGATGAAGTGACGATTGAAGCGTGCAGTCACGTAGCAACCTCTTTTCCAGAGTTTATTGAGATTGCTCAAAAAGCAGGAATACGAATTCATAAGGAGGAGACGAATGTCTCAAAATAACACTAGTGTGCCCGTTATTACCGTTGATGGACCTAGCGGTTCAGGTAAGGGAACTGTGTGTAGGTTACTGGCAGAAAAATTAGAGTGGAGATTGCTGGATAGTGGTGCGCTATATCGATTAACCGCTCTGGCAGCCAGTCACCATGGTGTATCAATTAGTGATGTAGAGGCGTTGGTGGTGTTAGCTGCTCATTTGGACGTACAGTTTTCTACACGTGATGACGGTGTTCAAATTGTGCTTGAAGGTGAAGAAGTCACCCAGGCTATTCGTAGTGAAAATATTGGAAATGACGCTTCAAAAATTGCAGCGATAGGTCCGGTAAGGCAAGCTTTGCTTGAGAGGCAGCGCGCTTTTGCAGAGTTACCAGGCTTAATTGCAGATGGTAGAGACATGGGCACTGTTGTCTTTCCACAAGCGACCTTAAAAGTATATTTGGACGCGAGTGTGGAAGAAAGAGCAACTAGACGATATAACCAGTTGATAAATAAGGGGCTCGATGCTAGCCTTGAAGTGATATTGGAAGACTTGCAAGAACGTGACACGCGTGATATGAACAGAAGTGTGGCGCCATTAAAGCCTGCAAGTGATGCGATGATACTGGATTCAACCAGTATGAGTGTTGAAGAAGTTCTGACTGCGGTCCTAGAAGAAGTACGTCACAAGGGGTTGCGTTAGAGCGTTAAAAACGGATTTGATAACCAGCAGCGAGTGTTGTGAGGGTATTTAGATGAGTGAAAGTTTTGCTGATCTCTTCGAAGAGAGTCTGCAAGGGCTGAATATGGCGCCTGGGTCCATTGTGACCGGCACAGTAATAGCGATTGAGAATGATTTCGTTGTTGTTCATGCAGGACTTAAATCAGAAGGTGTAATACCACGAGCACAGTTTTACGACGATAAAGGTGAGCTTACCATTGTTGTTGGTGATGAAGTCCAAGTTGCACTTGAAAGTGTTGAAGATGGGTACGGCGCAACAAAACTTTCTCGTGAAAAAGCAAAACATGCAGAAGCATGGGCAGTGCTTGAACAAGCCTTCGAAACAGGTGAAACCATTAAAGGGTCTATCACAGGTAAAGTTCGTGGTGGTTTTACAGTAACTGTTGGCAATGTAGATGCTTTTTTACCTGGTTCATTGTTAGATATTCGACCGCTACGAGACAGCTCTCATCTGGAAGGTAAGGAGCTTGAATTTAAGCTGGTTAAGCTGGATGTAAAGCGTAACAACATTGTTGTATCTCGTCGTGCTGTGCTTGAAGAGCTAAATAGCGCTGATCGTGAACAATTGATTGAAACCTTAGCAGAAGGTATTGAGCTAAAAGGTATTGTTAAGAACCTGACAGACTATGGTGCATTTATAGACTTGGGTGGTGTTGATGGCTTGTTGCATATTACCGATATCGCTTGGAAACGTGTCAAACATCCAAGTGAAGTATTAACGGTAGGCGATGAAATTAACGTTAAAGTACTGAAATATGATCCAGAGCGTACCCGCGTATCTTTAGGTATCAAGCAGTTAATGGCTGATCCGTGGGAAGAAACCATCGCTACGATTAATGTAGGCGACAAAAGAAGTGCTCGTGTAACCAACCTGACTGAGTATGGATGTTTTGCCCAGATAGCTGATGGTATTGAAGGTTTGGTGCATGTGTCTGAAATGGATTGGGCGAATAAAAATATTCACCCTTCTAAAGTGGTGCATGCAGGACAAGAAGTAGACGTGATGGTGTTGGCGATCGACAAAGAAAGACGCCGTATCTCACTGGGTATGAAGCAATGTCAGCAGAATCCATGGGATGTATTTGCTGAGAAGTATAAGAAGGGTGATAAGTTAACTGGCCGCATTAAATCTATTACCGACTTTGGTGTTTTTCTTGGTCTTGAAGGTAATATCGATGGGCTGATTCATCTTTCAGATTTGTCCTGGGATTTACCAGGAGATGAAGCGGTTAAGCAATACCATAAAGGCGCGGAAGTTGAAGCCGTTGTTGTATCAATTGACATTGAGCGTGCCCGTATAGCGTTGAGTATTAAACAACTGGTAAGTGATCCTTTTAATGAGTTTGTCTCGACTAAAGGAAAAGGCCAGGAAGTAAGTGGCACGATAACGGCGGTTGATAAGCAAAGAGCTAGCGTGCAATTGGCAGAAGGTGTTGAGGCTGTTTTAAAAGTGGCAGACTTCTCGCGAGAACGTATTAATGATCTTGCTGAGCACTTAAGCGTTGGGAACCAAGTATCAGCGTTTATCTCGGCTATTGATAGTAAGAATAGAATAATCAGCCTTTCTGTAAAACAGAAAGAGTTGCAGCAAGAGAAAGAAGCGTTGCAATCAGTACAGCAGCAAGCAGTTGAGGCCGCAGGGCCTACCACTATTGGTGATCTGATAAAGCAACAGATGAGAAAAAAGGACTCCTGAACCCTGAGATGCTTAGGCATTTTTCGAATTCACAGGGCATATTGGGGATATGATAGTGTATGAGGCAGCGGAGGGAGTATAATGACAAAATCAGAATTGATAGAGCATCTGATTGATCGGCATCCTGAACTTTCTGTAAAAGATGTAGAGCTGGCAGTTAAAGCAATGCTTGACCATATGACAGAATCACTGGCCAATGGTGACCGCATAGAAATTCGCGGTTTTGGTAGTTTTTCTCTTCATTTTCGAGCGCCTCGTATAGGGAGGAACCCTAAAACGGGTGACTCTGTATCGCTAACGGCCAAATATGTTCCTCACTTTAAACCAGGAAAGGAATTACGAGAGCAGGTTAATGAGAGTATTGAACATGGCTTTTAAACGGCGTTAACACCGTTTAAAAGTAGTATCTGGAGGTTACATAGTGCGTTGGTTAAAAATCTTAATAGTATTCCTGCTATCAGCTGTCATTTTGATGGTTGGTATTATGTTTACGATACATAACACTGAAAAAGTATCGATTGATTTAGTGTTTCTTACATTACCTGAAGCAAGCCTGTCGCTTTGGTTGATAGCCGCCTTTGTTTTAGGTGGGATATGTGGGATCTTGTTGAGCAGTGTTGCTGTTGTTTCTCTTAAGGCTCGCCTTATGGGCAGCCGTCGTAAAATTAATGCGACTAATAAAGAGCTTGATCAATTGAGGACGGCAACGCTTAAAGACGCTGCATAACGTGCAAAATATATGGCTTATCGTACCGTTAATTATTGCCATTTTTATTGGCTGGTTACTCGGACGAAGAAGCTTTAGTCAAGAGATGAAACCTGCATCTGAAGGTGTGTTGGGCCGCGACTATTTTATAGGGCTTGATCACCTTTTAAATGAAAAAACAGATGCAGCAATAGAAAGCTTTATTCGCGCGTTGGAAGTGAACAGTGAGACTATTCCTGCTCATTTAGCTTTAGCTAAATTATTCCGGCGTAAAGGCGATGTTCAACGTGCCATTCATATTCATCAAAACCTCTTAGCGCGACCAGATTTATCACGTCAAGATTCACTAAGAGTGCAGATGGCGCTTGCATTAGACTATGACGCTGTCGGTTTATTGGATCGCACAGAAAATCTTCTTAAAGAAATAGTTAAGCAGAACCCCCCGCGTGAAACACGCCGTAAAGCATTGACTGTGTTGACCAAGCTGTATGAAAAAGAACAGGAATGGCAAGAAGCGTTAGAAGCAGCACAAAAACTAAACCCTGACGAAACGCTCGATATACGCCATGAGTGCGCGCACTATTATTGCGAGTTAGCTGAAAAAAGCTTAAAAGAACAGAATTACAGAGAAGCCTCTGATTTTACAAAACAGGGGCTGCAGTTGGACCCTCAGTCGGTACGTGGCTCATTACTACAAGCACGTATTGCAATGGCACAGCAGCAATGGAAAACAGCGATACGTGCGTTACGTAATGTTGAAAAACAAAATATAAAATTTGTATCTGAAACGATTAAAGATTTGGAGCGATGTTACTCTGCACTAAAAAATCGTACAGAATATGAAGCTTATTTGCGGCATTGTTTATCAAGTGCGCCGTCGGCAACAGTGATTTTGGCCTTAGCCGAGGTGATTAAAGAAGACAGGGGCGTGTATGCTGCCGGTTCATTTATCACCGATGAGTTAAAGTACCGGCCATCAATTAAAGGTTTTAACCGCTTAATAGCAATGCATATTGAGCATGGTAGTGAAAATGCCAGAGATAGTTTAAAGGTATTGCGTAGTTTGATTGGTACGTTAGAAACGAGTAAACCGCGCTATCTTTGTCAGCAATGCGGGTTCTCTGGGCGGGTACTAGTATGGCAATGTCCATCTTGTAAAAACTGGAGTACGACCAAACCAATTCAGGGTTTGGAAGGCGAATAAGCAGTAGTTATTTTGTACTACAAAAGTCAGTTAATAGTGAAAGAGAGCAGATTAAAGTGAGCCTTGATAAAAAACGCATCATTGTTGCATTAGATTACCCGACTGTTGAGCAGGCCCTTCTTATGGCGGATCAACTCGACCCTATGCGTTGCAGATTAAAAGTGGGTAAAGAGCTATTTACACGTGGCGGCCCTGCAATAGTTGAGCAGTTGCAGCGTAAGGGTTTTGAGGTTTTTCTTGATCTGAAATTTCATGATATCCCTAATACAACAGCTAAAGCAGTACGTGCAGCAGGTGAACTAGGAGTGTGGATGGTAAATGTTCACGCCACCGGTGGGCGCCGTATGATGGAAGCCGCTCGTAACGAGCTGAGCCAAGTGAAGAACAATAAAACCTTGTTAATTGCAGTAACTGTTCTTACTAGTATGGAGCGAGAGGACTTACAAGAAGTCGGTTTGGACCTTGACCCTCTTGACCATGTGAAACGACTAGCGGCACTGACAGAGTCTTGTGGATTGGACGGTGTGGTATGTTCTGCTCAAGAAGTAACACCACTAAGAACAATCATTTCGCCAGAGTTTAGCTTGGTAACGCCAGGTATTCGCCCAGCTGATAGTGTGGCGGGGGATCAGCGCCGTATTATGACGCCTTCTGAGGCAATCCAAGCAGGCAGTACGTATCTTGTTATTGGACGCCCAATTACCCAGGCTGAAAATCCGTTACTTGCACTTGAGTCGATTGAAAAAGAGATCGCTGCATTTATCTAATCGATCACTGTTTATAAATAGCAGGCCATAACCAGGCGGCGCCTCTGACGCCGCTTGAATCCCCGTGTACGGCTTTAGCTAATTGAGTGTTTACTGTATCTGAAAAGATATACTGCCCCCACACTTTAGGTAGCTCTTCATAGAGGCTGCTTATATTCGACAGTCCTCCACCTAATACAATGATGTTAGGGTCAAGTATATTGATCACAACAGCAAGGCTGCGAGCAAGCCTATCAATGTAAGTACGACAATAAGCTTGAGATACAGAGCAGCCTTGTTCAGCTCTCTGCCAAATAAGCTCGGGGCTGGTTGCTAAATTTAAAGCGTTGGCAGTATTGTTAGCTTCGTTTTCTTTAAGAATCTCTGCGTTGTAAAGTTGAGTAGTGCCTGGGCCTGATAGATACGTCTCAATGCAGCCCTGTTTTTTGCAATAACATTTAGGGCCCGGTAACTCGCCGCACTTTGGGTAGGGCAGTGGGTTATGCCCCCACTCACCTGTTATTGAGTTTGCGCCATTAATTACTTGTTGGTTCACAACAATACCAGCGCCGACGCCTGTTCCTAAAATAGCACCGAAAACAACAGAGTGACCTTTTCCTGCGCCATCGATAGCCTCGGAGAGTGCAAAGCAGTTTGCATCATTGCTCAGGCGTATGGGGCGACTAAGGGCGCTCTCTAGGTCTTGTTGTAGAGGTTTTCCAATAAGGCAGATGGAATTAGCGTTCTTAACTCGTTGTGTCTTGTAAGAAATAGCGCCAGGAATACCGATACCAATAGTGGCACCTTGTCCAAGGTGTTTCTCTGTATCTAGAATTAGCTCAGTGATGGCGCAAAGAGTCGCTTGGTAATCGTTTTGCGGTGTAGCTATTCGTTTGCGGTAAAGAATATCGCCATTACTAGAAGAGGCTACGTCGTGTTGCTTATGTTGGGCGGCTGAGGTTTCATCGTTAAGAGCAACGATCTCAATTTTTGTACCGCCAAGATCTATCCCAATACGCATAGGTATTCACAGTGATGAAGTATGCTGATCAGAATAGATCTAACGCTTCAGAGAATAAAGCTAAGTAATCAAAGAATAAAAAATAGGGTAGCAGGAATGACAATTAAACTTCCAATATTACCTAGCAATACAATGGAAGCGACTTGGTGGGGCTCCTGCTGGTAGCGTTCTGAAACCATGTAATTGAGCACCGCCGGTGGCATTGCTCCAAACAGTATCAGGTAGGTAAAGTGTAGATGCTCAAGTTGCAGCAAGGGGTGTAGAGCAAGCGCAATAACAAGGCCGCTGAGAGGACATAAAATTGCACCCCAAATACCAATTTTCCAATGGGTAAGGTCGACATTGGTCATGCGTACGCCCAATGCAAATAGCATCAGAGGAATAGAGATTTGCCCGAGCATCTCAATAAAGGTGGCGGCAGCAACAGGAACGTGTAAATCAAAAGTGCTCCAAATTAACCCTGCTATCGTAGCGATAATCATGGGCATTTTGAGTACATTGATCGGGTTGGTTTTATGATCAAGAATATATAAACCCACGGTGAAGTGGAGTAGGTTCTCGACCAAAAAAAGTACCACGGCAGCAGGTAATGCATGCTCTCCAAATGCCAATACAGCTAAAGGTAATCCTAGATTGCCGCTATTACTGAACATCATTGGAGGGAGGAATGTTTTAGGGCTAACACCTAATAACTTACAGACGGGTAAGAGTAATAAACCTGAGCCTAAAACAACGATGGCCGCCCCAATAGCCAGCATTTGAAATTGGGGTAAATCAAATGATTTAGCAGAGAGCACCGAAAAGATCAGTGCAGGTACAAATACATCGATATTAATAGTGTTCGCAGTCGACATATCCGTATGACGTTTACGAGCATAAAAAAAGCCCACACTAACAATCGCGACAAGCGGAAAAACGGTTAGAAAGATCCGCTCGAGTAGTGCCAGTGTGGTGCTATCCATAGATGTACTTAATCCGTTGTGTTAGTCGTATTTTTTGCCGGTAGGCACAATGACGACAGGCAGCTTAGCATGTTTAACAACTTGCGCTGTAGTATGGCTATGACGGCCGAAAGTGTTCTCGGCGCCCATAACAATCATCTGCACATCACGTTTTTTGGCTTCATTGAGAATGGAGTCTGTGTGATTACCTTCAACAATGGCATATTCCATCTCCACGTTGGTATCTTCAGGCAGGCTGTTCATCTCTTCAGCACAGAACTTTGCAATTCTGTCATGCATTTCTTGATGGATTGTATTAATCCCTTCATCATGCATTTTCTTCACAATATCATCAGGCAAATAATTTTTGATAAGGGCAGAACCCATCTCTCCGATAGGCTCTACCACGTGCAAGATAACAATCTTGGCATTAAGTGCGCCGGCTAGTTTCACTGCATGGCGAAAAACCGGACGCGTATGTTTACCAAGAGAAGTAGTGTATAGAATGGTATTGATATCAGGTAAAGCCATGTTGGTATCCTCACAACGTTGTATTTGAGTATTCGTTCAGGCCTTATGAGCCTGAATGCGATTGTTTTCTTCAGTTGATGGTGCGTCACTTAGTTTAGGCTGAGTACAGCGATCCACCAGGTAAATAATAGATTTATAATCAATCCCGCTATGATGGCTTAAACCAATTTCGCAAGTGCGACTGGTTGAATAGCCTGCATCGCAAGTTTGTACAGCGCCTTTTAGTGTACGCAGTGCAGATGCATTCAGTTCAGGGGTTGAGAAGCCTTTGTCGCCAGCAAAACCACAGCAGGTTATCTGATCAGGAATAACAACCTGTGTTGAGCATGCTGACATGATACGTTTGAGTTTGTCTGCTTGTCCCATACGGGTTGCGCTACAAGTAATATGCAGTGCAACGGGCTCATTACCAGCGGTAAACAGCAAGCGATCCATCAGGAACTCATCAATGAAATCGACGGTATCGTAGAGTTTGATACGTGAGTCGATTTTATCCTTTAGTAGTAGGCTACAAGGGCTGGTGTCAGAATACACAGGAAGCGCCCCGTTTTCTGTGATCTTAAGCAATACTTTTTCAATTTCAGACGATTTCGAGTCAGCTGCAGCAAACATTCCTTTGGATTGGAATGGCATACCGCAGCATAGGTTATCCATGTCAGGTGGGTAGATAACGTCAAAACCGGCTTTGCGCAACAGTGCTTCGGTTTTATCCGCCAAAGGTGTTTGGTCGGCTTCGCCTCTTGCTGGCCCCATAGTGCGGCTAGCGCAGCTGGGTAGATAAACCACTTTGGGTGCATCGCTAGGCGTATGGCTAAGCTGTGAAGCTGGCTTTGGTTTGATTTTAGGTGCGCCGGTTGGCATTGACGGTGTCCATTGCTGAATACGTCCACCAGATAGCTTACGAGACGCACCAGTAATAGCCGACATCGCTTTAGTGCCTATTAAGCCATGAGTTACATCTGCTGCGGCAAAGGTAAATCGGCTGGCTTTTGCTAATGTGCTGTAGTGATCGGCTAGCCACTGAGCCAGTTTAGAGTGTTTCTCGTTGTTTTGGCTGCGGATAGAGCGTGTTAAGTCGCCAGTATTGATACCGACAGGGCAGGTGGTTGAACATAAACCACAGGCTGCACAGGTATCGGTGCCTTGGTATTTATATTCTGTGCGTAATTCAGCGAGTCGCTCGGGGTCTGCATTAGGAGGGTCGTTGGCTGCTTCAAGGCGAGCAATTTCACGCCAAATAACGATGCGCTGTCGTGGCGTTAGCGTCAATGCGCGAGAAGGGCATGTTGGCTCACAAAAGCCACACTCAATACATTTATCTACTAGCGGGTCTGCTGCTGGTAAAGGCTTAAGGTTTTCAAGATGAACATGGCTATTTTTGTTGAGCAGTACGCCTGGGTTCAAAATACTTTTTGGATCTAAAAGCTCTTTTAGCTCCCACATTAACTGGTAGGCGTCTTTTCCCCACTCAAGCTCAACGAAAGGTGCCATATTACGGCCAGTACCATGCTCTGCTTTAAGGGAGCCATCATAGGTATTCACTACCATGTGGGCGACGTCCGTCATCAAGCCATCATAGCGTTCTATTTCAGCTTGAGTGTCAAAAGCTTGAGTGAATACAAAGTGTAAGTTGCCTTCTAGTGCATGGCCAAAAATGAGGGCTTCGTTGTAGTGCCACTTTTCAAATAGCTGGTGGAGGTCATTAACAGCATCGGCCAGTTGCTCTACAGGAAAGGCAACATCTTCAATGATCACTGTTGTACCGGTAAGTCGGACAGCGCCAACGGCAGGGAATAAACCTTTACGTATAGCCCAGAACTTTGCGTACTCTTCGGGTTTGTTGGTGAACTCGATAGGGCGGGTTGTTTCAAGGCTCGCAATCGATGCTTTGATCTCTTCAACTTGTTTAGCCAGAGCATCAGGATCGGGCGAGCGAGTTTCAACCAATAACGCCGCCGCATCTTCAGGCAAGTCTTTGATGAAGTCTGGCATGCCAGGTTTATCTTCTACAGAGCGTAAACCTGCACGGTCCATTAGCTCTACGGCCGATACCGGTGTTTTCTTAAGAATGGCGACTGCATCACAGGTAGTGCGTACTGTGTTAAAAAAGATGAGTGCAGAAGCCTTGTTAGGGTGTTCATCAACGGTTCGGTAGGTAATCTCAGACATAAATCCTAGAGTGCCTTCAGAGCCAATCATCAGGTGTTGAAGTATGTCGATTGGATCGGTGTAATCTACCAGTGAATTTAGCGCGTAGCCGGTGGTATTCTTTAAACGGTATTTGTGGTGAATACGATCATGAAGCGCTTGGTTGGCTCGTGTTTGCAGGCTTAATGCTTCTAGAGCATCTAATAGCGGCCTATGAGATTGTCTAAACTGCTGTACTGATTCAAAATTACCAGTATCTACCTGTGAACCATCGGCCAGTATCAGTTTCATGCTTTTGAGTGTGCGGTAGCTATTTTGTGCTGTACCACAACACATGCCGCTAGCGTTATTGGCGGCAATTCCGCCAATCATCGCTGCGTTAATTGAGGCAGGGTCAGGCCCTATTTTTTTATTGAAGGGGGCAAGGTAGCTGTTTGCTTGTCCTCCAATAACGCCAGGCTGAAGGCTAATCTCAGTCGCATCATTGTTGATATGATAGCCTTTCCAGCCGTCACCTAATTGAATCAAAACCGAGTCAGTAATAGCTTGCCCAGACAAACTGGTGCCGGCAGCTCTAAATGTGACAGGGACTTGGGTTTTATCGGCTAGCTTAACAATGCTTGCAACTTCTTGTTCGTTTTCAGCTCTCACAACTATCTGTGGAATGAGGCGATAAAAGCTCGCATCTGTGCCGTATGCCAAAGTACGTAATGGATCAGTAATTAAGCGATCTTCAGGAATAAAGTGCTGAAGTTCAGCTAGAAAGTTTTGATGTGTCTGTTTCATATTATTCACTGAGGCCACTTAGGTGGATTTGTTGAATGGAACGTGCTTAGAGAGCGAGCACGGCTTTATAAGCCGCGGCATCAGCTGGGATGCCGCGGGTGTAAGTCATACGTGGAAGCGTACTATTTAGCGTAGGCGATTGCTGGTAGCCAAAGCACCAACTGAGGCCAGAAAACCAGAACAAACAAAGCAATTAACTGTAGGCCGATAAAAGGAATGACACCTTTATAAATATCAGACAGTTTCACATTTGGGGGGCATACGCCTTTTAGGTAAAAGAGGGCAAAGCCGACCGGAGGTGTTAAGAAGGATGTCTGTAAGGCCATCGCCACCAACATCACAAACCACACCAGTTCTGGGTTATCCACAACGCCGTAGCCGTTGATATTCAAGCCCAGTGCGGTAATAACCGGAGCGAGTAGCGGCAGAATAATTAGCGTTATTTCGATCCAGTCTAGGAAGAAGCCTAGTAAGAAAATCACACCAAGAATAAAGAAGATAATACCGTACGGGCCAAAAGGCAGACCAGTCAGGAATGACTCAATAAGCTCATCGCCGCCCAATTCACGTAATACCAGTGCAAAACAAGTCGCACCAATAAAGATCGCAAAAATGTAAGCCGTAGTATTGAGTGTTCCACCCATGACTTCTTTGAGTACAGGAATGCTGAAACGTCGGTTATATGCAGCCAGTATTGTTGCACCGAGTGCACCAACGCCAGAGGCTTCTGTTGGTGTAGCAAAGCCACCAAAGATAGAGCCCAACACCACAAATATGAGTAATAGCGTAGGCAAAACAGCTTTTAGTACATTAGCGACAACAGGCCAAGTAACCGCTTTAGCATCTTTAGGAACCGGTGCTACATTTGGTTTTACATAGGAGTAAATAAGAATGTAAGTAATATACATACCGCCTAGCATTAAACCAGGGATAACAGCCCCCATAAACAGATCACCAACGGATAAACCGAGTTGGTCTGCCATGATGACCAGCATAATGCTGGGTGGAATCAAAATGCCCAATGTGCCGGCTGAGGCAATGGTACCTAACGCCAAAGGCATTGAGTAACCCTGCTTAGTCATTGCTGGCAAAGACATAACAGCAAGCAATACAACAGATGCACCGATAATACCAGTTGATGCTGCCAGGATAATACCGATGGCTGTTACGGTAACGGCTAAGCCACCACGGACACGGCCGAACAGTTCTTGCATCGAGTGCATTAGTTTTTCAGCGACACCGGACTTATCAAGCATAATACCCATAAAGATAAACATAGGTAATGCAACAAGAATCCAGTTGTCCATGATCTTATACAGACGGTTTACCACTAAGCCTAACGTGGTGTAATCCAGCCCGGTCATCGTATCTAAGTAAACATCGGCGAACTGGCCGATAAAAGCAAAAATAATCCCTACGCCGGCTAAAACCCAGGCAACAGGAATACCAGTAAAAAGAAGTACGATGAAGGATAAGAACATCGCAATGACCATGATTTCATTGGCGTCCATCATTATTCTCCACGTATCAATAAAACAGTGTCACGGTACAACCGAGACAGCATAGCAAGAGCCAGTAAAGCAAAACTGACCGGGATAACCCCTTTAATAACCCAGCGATACGGCAGTCCGGAAGGTGATTGTGAGCCTTCATTGATGCGATATGAGTCATAAAAGAAATCGACACTGTGCGAGAATATAATCACTATAAAAGGCATGACTAAAAAGAGTATGCCAAAAATTTCAATAATATGTTTAGTACGTGCTCGAAAGTGAGCATAAAACAGGTCTACACGGATATGCGAATTAGTAGTCTGCGCATAAGAAAGGCCGACCATAACGCCAATAGCGTAAAGGTGCCATTGAAGTTCTTCAAATATAATTAAACCGCTTGAAAATCCTTTTCGAAGCACGACCTGCAAAATGATTACAAGAACCAGCAGGACATAACACCAGGCAACTGACATGCCGATACGCTGGATAAAGCGATCGATTTTATCAGCCAAAGGTACTGATGGGAGGGTATCGTTCTCAGTCACAGGAAGGTACCTACGTCGATTATTATTCTATAAATAAAGGCAGACAATGAATCATTGTCTGCCTTGGCTTACATAGCTTTAGTTAATAAGGCTATTAACGGCTACGTGGTAGGAATGCGTTTGATTCCCACAAGTTGTAACCTGTGCGGAATGTATTCAGATCATCCCATACCTTTTTGAAGAACGGATCAGCTGCTGATTTCTCAATAACAACTTCATCCCATTTCTCTTCAAAAGCAGCAAGCATAGTGTCGTTCCAGTAGCGGATTTCAACACCGTTCTCTTTAGCTTTAGCCATAACAGGGAACTGCATTGCTTCACCTTCAGCAATAGCGTTAGTCATAGACGCTTTACAGGTGTTTTCAACAGTTGCTTGTTGTCCTGCAGACATTTTGCCCCACGCATCTTTGTTAACTAGCAACTCAAAGATAGTGGCTTGCTGATGCCAGCCAGGGAAGTAGTTGTACTTCATGATTTTGTGGAAACCAAGACGCTGATCGATAGCTGGCTGAGAGAATTCAGATGCATCAATTGCACCTTTCTCAAGAGCACCGAAGATTTCACCGCCAGGTAGCTGTGATGTAGAAACACCCATTTTTTCCATGACCGAAGCACCCAGGCCGAAGAAACGCATGTTCAGACCTTTAAGATCTTCAGGTGTGTTGATTTCTTTGTTGAACCAGCCTGATGTTTCTGGGGAAATAATTGCACAAGGAATAACTTTAACGTTGAAGCCACTTGTGTCGTACATTTCTTGATAAAGTTTCAAACCGTTACCGTAATACATCCAAGCCATGTATTCGCCAGCTTCAGGGCCAAAAGGTACTGCAGAGAAGATAGCAGCTGCAGGCATTTTACCCTGCCAGTAACCTGCTGTTGCGTAACCTGAGTTCACTTTACCTGAAGATACCGCATCAAGAATTTCTGGAGGGCTAACTAATTTACCTGGCTCATAGATTTTCATCTTGATTTTGCCATCAGTAACCAGTTTTAGTTGGTCAGCAACCCAAACAATAGGAGTGCCGAGTGCTGGCAAATGTGAGCCAAAAGCAATCGGGGTTTTCAATAACATTTTATCAGCTGCTTGAGCAGGCATAATAGCAGTAGCAGCAACACCTGCGAGAACAGCAGCAGAGATTACAGACTTGGTAAACTTTTTCATGTCTCATCCTCAATAACGATATTATTTTTTTTTTATACTCGATACTGAATATACAACAGATTCGTTGTTATAACAGTGTTAAAAAACGTGCTTGCTAAATTGGTATTACCAATTTACCATCTTCTAGATTGCTACTGTATTTTTTTTGACCAGTGCTTGTCAACGGTTTTTATAAACTAAATATATATTGGTTTTGTTGTTGCTAAACGCTAACTTCACATTTAAGTTAATATTTAACGAATGGTAAGACCAATTGTGCAGGTGCGTAATTGAGGCCTTTTTAGACGATAGTTTTATATCTGTCTAAGTAGTAATACTGAGCAAGGGTGAGTGTAGAAAGACTATGTGACAGTTTATCTGTGCTGAAAATTTTTAATCTAGTAAGTGGTTGGAAGAATAAGAACATGGCGTATCAAAAGGTCAGGCAGCCAAAAATATCAGATGTCATCGTAGAACGAATGGAAGAGATGATATTAGAAGGAACCTTAAAACCTGGGCAAAAGCTGTTGCCGGAAAGGGAGTTGTCGACTCAATTTGAAGTATCCAGGCCTTCGTTGCGTGAAGCAATACAGAAACTTACGGCTAAAGGCTTATTGGTTAGTCGCCAAGGAGGGGGTACATATGTTTCAGAGGATTTAGGTGGCTCCTTTATGGATCCGTTACTAGAACTCTTTAAAAGTCATCCCGAAGCGCAATATGACCTGCTTGAGTTTAGGCATGCATTAGAAGGGGTGACCGCATATTACGCAGCGTTGCGTAGTACGCCAGCTGATAAAAAAGCAATAAAAACCAGCTACGACGCATTACAGGTACATCACGCAAATAAAGACTTTGAAAAAGAAGTGGCAGCAGATGTTGATTTTCATCTGACCATAGCCGCGTCCACGCATAATATGGTGCTACTTCATATGATGCGTGCTCTGTTTAGCTTATTACGACAGCATATCGGAGATAACTTACAGAATGTCTATCCAAAGCCTGGCTACAGGCAAAAAATACATGATCAACACTTTAAGCTGATGGAGGCGATTTTTTCAGGTGAGCCTGACCTTGCGCAAAAAGCGGCGCATGACCACTTGGCTTATGTAGAGGAATCTTTATTAGAACAAGGTAAAGAAAACACCCGAGTAGAAAGAGCATTGCGTCGCTCTACTCATATATAAAACCAAGACTTTGGTCTATTAATACTTTTATGTATAAATACTACAAGAAAGGCATTTAATGACCTGAATCAGTACGTTTTGTAGACAAGTTTTACAAAATTTTGTAGTATTACTACAAATCAAAAGAAGGAAGCGGATGCTGCAGTGCGGCATTAAGAGCTTCTCAAGATAAAGAACAGGCTCGGTTTGCTCTAAAAGCATTAAAAAAGAAGCCTGCTGTTTATAACTACAAGGGATAAGTGCTTAAAGCATACGTGGAGAAGGCAACGTGCAAGAACAATATACTAATGATATCGATCCAATTGAAACAACTGAATGGTTAGAAGCACTTGAATCTGTCGCAAAAAATGATGGCGATGATCGTGCTCGATTTTTATTAGCACAACTAGGACGCAAAGCGTCTGATTTGGGTGTTGATAGTTTAGGTTCTGTTACTACACCTTACCGTAATACCATTTCCTCCAAAGACGAAATCCGCATGCCGGGTGATCTGTTTATGGAGCGTCGTATCCGTTCATTCATTCGTTGGAATGCAATGGCAATGGTTATGCGAGCTAATGACAATAAAGATGGCCTTGGTGGCCATATTTCTAGTTTCTCTTCTTCAGCTACATTATATGACATTGGCTTCAATTACTTCTTCCGTGGTAATGAAGGCGAGCAAGATTCAGATATGGTGTTTTTCCAAGGCCATATCTCTCCAGGTATTTATGCCCGCGCCTACCTAGAAGGTCGTTTGACTGAAGATCAGCTTGATAACTTCCGTCGTGAAGTAGATGGCCACGGTCTTTCTTCTTATCCGCACCCATGGTTGATGCCTGATTTCTGGCAGTTCCCAACAGTATCGATGGGCCTTGGTCCAATTCAAGCGATCTATCAAGCACATGTTATGCGTTATTTATCTGCGCGTAGCTTGATCAATCGTGGCGACCGTAAAGTATGGGCATTTTTGGGTGATGGCGAGTGTGATGAGCCAGAGTCTTTGGGTGCAATTGCATTGGCAGGTCGTGAACAGTTAGAAAACCTAGTATTCGTGATCAACTGTAACCTGCAGCGCCTCGATGGCCCTGTTCGCGGTAACGGGAAAATTGTTCAAGAACTCGAAGGTGTGTTCCGCGGTGCTGGTTGGAACGTTATTAAGTGCTTGTGGGGCCGTCATTGGGATCCACTATTTGAAAAAGATGAGCACGGTTTATTGCAAAAGCGTATGGATGAAGTCTGCGATGGTGAATTGCAAAACTTCAAAGCCAACGGCGGTGCATACACGCGTGAGCATTTCTTTGGCAAATATCCTGAACTGCTAGAAATGGTTAAGGATATGTCAGATGACGAGATCATGAACCTTAACCGTGGTGGTCATGACCCGTACAAGGTTTATGCAGCTTATCAGCAGGCAATGAACAGCACAGGACGCCCTACAGTAATCCTAGCGCAAACTGTTAAAGGTTACGGTACAGGTAAATCTGGCGAAGCGAAAAACGACACTCACTCAATGAAGAAAGTAGCGCTCGAAGATCTTAAAGATTTCCGTGATCGTTTCTCTATTCCATTGAATGATGATCAGTTGAAAGAAGTGCCTTATTACCGCCCTTCAGCTGAATCACCAGAAATGAAGTACATGTTAGAGCGTCGTAAGAAATTGGGTGGTTTCTACCCAGTACGTCGCAACGAAGTACAACAGCTTGAAACACCTGCACTAGAAGCCTTCTCTAACAACCTTAAGGGTAGTGGAGAGCGTGAGCTTTCAACGCAGATGTCATTAAACCGTGTATTGAATACATTGGTTAAAGATAAAAATATCGGTGAGCGAATCGTTCCGATTATTCCGGATGAAGCGCGTACTTTTGGTATGGAAGGTATGTTCCGTCAGCTAGGTATTTATACCTCGGAAGGCCAGCGTTATGTGCCGCATGATAGCGACCAGATCATGTTCTACAAAGAATCTAAAACAGGTCAGATTCTTGAAGAAGGTATTAACGAAGCCGGTGCAACGTCTGCTTGGATTGCATGTGCAACATCTTATGCAAACAACAACTGCCCAATGATTCCGTTCTACATCTTCTATTCGATGTTTGGTTTCCAGCGCGTAATGGACTTGATCTGGGCTGCTGGTGATATGCAGGCACGCGGATTCTTGATCGGTGCTACTGCAGGTCGTACAACATTGAACGGTGAAGGCTTGCAACATCAGGATGGACACAGTCACTTGATGGCGCAGATGATTCCTAACTGCGTATCTTATGATCCTACTTATGGTTACGAGCTGACGGTTATTGTTCAGGACGGTATTCGTCGTATGTATCACGAAGGCGAAAATCGCTTCTACTACATCACTACTATGAACGAAAACTACACGCACCCAGAGATGCCTACTGGCGCTGAAGAAGGCATCATTAAAGGTATGTACATGCTCAAAGAAGGCAAAGACGCTGAGCTAAAAGTACAGCTGATGGGCTGCGGTACTATCTTACGTGAAGTAGAAGCTGCCGGTGATATCTTGCGTGAAGAATACGGTATCGAGTCTGATCTATGGAGCACAACGTCTATCAACGAATTGCGTCGTGATGCGCAAGGTGTTGAACGTTATAACATGCAACATCCAGAAGCTGAGCCACAAGTGGCTTATGTGACTGAATGCTTGAAAGATCGTCAGGGGCCAGTGATTGCAGCTACAGATTACATTCGTTTGTATGCTGATCAGCTTCGTGAGTACATTCCAGCACGTTATAAAGTGTTGGGTACGGATGGTTACGGTCGTTCTGATACACGTGCAAAACTACGTGAATTCTTCGAAGTTAACCGTTACTACGTAGTAGTTGCAGCGCTAAAAGCACTGCAAGAAGATGGCAAGGTAGAAGCTTCAGTCGTCGCTAAAGCCATGCAGAAATTCAATCTCAACCCAGAAAAACCAGCGCCGTGGACTGTGTAAGTCCCGATGAATGCCTGAGCGTTTGCTCAGGCCTGCTGATTTTACAAGTTGAATTGAACGCAATGGCGAAAAACGAACAGAGGACATTATCGTGAGCACAATCACAATTACAGTTCCAGATTTAAGCGGCGCAGAAGACGTAGATGTTATCGAAGTATTGGTTAAGGCTGGTGACGTAGTCGCTGAAGGCGATAGCCTAATGGCTTTGGAAACAGATAAAGCTTCGATGGAAGTACCAGCAGAGCAAGCGGGTACCGTCGTAGAAGTAATGATTAAAGAAGGCGATACCTGTAACGAAGGCGACGTTATCTTAACGCTAAGTACAGGTGTTGCAGAAGTTGCTGCTCCTGTCGCTGCTCCAGTTGAAGCGGCTCCGGTTGCTGCAGCGCCTGTTGCTGCTTCTGTAGCGGCACCTACTGCTACATCAATTGAGCAGGTTTTAGTGCCTGACTTGAGTGGTGCAGCAGATGTAGACGTTATCGAAGTCATGGTTAAGCCGGGCGATGTTATCGAAGAGGGTGATAGCATAATTGCACTGGAAACTGATAAAGCATCAATGGAAGTGCCTGCCCCTATGGGCGGTAAGGTCGTTGAGGTGAAAATTTCTGAAGGTGGTACTTGTAGTGAAGGTGACCTACTAATACTGCTCGAAGTGGGTAGTGCTGCAGCACCGGCAGTTGCACCTGTGGCGGCACCCGCTCCAGCGGCTGCTTCTGCACCGGTCGCAGCGCCAGCTGCCCCCGTTGCTGGTGGCGTTGAAGATGTATTAGTACCTGATTTGAGCGGTGCTACTGACGTTGATGTTATCGAAGTGATGGTTAAGCCTGGTGATGTGATCGAAGAGGGCGATAGCCTGATCGCACTAGAAACTGATAAAGCATCAATGGAAGTGCCAGCCCCTAAAGGCGGTACCGTTAAAGAAGTTAAGATCACGGAAGGCAGTACTTGTAACGAAGGCGACGTGCTTATCGTTCTTGAAGTTGCAGGAAGTGCAGCCGCTCCCGCACCTGTTGCAGCAGCGCCGGCATCTGCTCCTGCTTCCGCGCCAGCTGCTTCTCCTTCAGCACCGGCACCGGCGGCTAACCAGGCGAGTCTTGAGAAGAAAAACCGTACGGTTAATGCCGGGCCTGCTGTTCGTGCAGTAGCGCGTGAGTACGGCGTTGATCTGAGTGAAGTAAAAGGGACAGGGCGTAATGGCCGTGTTCTTAAAGAAGATGTTCAAGCGTATGTGAAAAGCGCACTGAAGCAGCTGAAAGAAAAACCAGCAGCGGCAGCAGTAACGGGTGGTTCGGGTATTCCGGCTATTCCTGCTGTTGATTTCAGTAAGTTTGGTGAAATCGAAAAAGTTAAATTGACTAAAATCGGTAAATTAACGGCAGCAAATATGTCTCGCTGCTGGTTGAATATTCCGCATGTTACTCAGTTTGATGATGCCGATATCACAGAACTGGAAGCGTTCCGTAAAGGCATGAAAGAGGAAGCATTAAAAGCAGGCGTTAAATTAACACCGCTGCCTTTCATGATTAAAGCGGTCGCTAAAGCATTGGCTGAAAATCCAAAATTCAATGCATCGCTGGATGCAGACGGTGAGCATATCGTCTACAAAAAATACATCAACATCGGTCT
Source organism: Neptunomonas sp. (assembly GCA_034110685.1). Lineage (GTDB taxonomy): Bacteria > Pseudomonadota > Gammaproteobacteria > Pseudomonadales > Balneatricaceae > Neptunomonas. Next base: position 7,659 of record JAWUYS010000131.1, on the reverse strand, counting down.
GGCTGTGGATACACCAAACGGCTTGATGGTACCAGTGATCAAAGATGCGGATAAAAAATCAATTTATGAACTGTCTTTGGAAGCAAACGAATTGGCGGGTAAAGCAAAAAATCGCAAGCTCAAGCCAAACGAAATGCAAGGTGCATGCTTCACAATTTCTAGCTTAGGCGGTATTGGCGGAACGGGCTTTACGCCAATCGTCAACGCACCTGAAGTAGGGATTCTGGGTGTCTCTAAAGCAGATATCAAACCGCGTTGGAACGGTAAAGAGTTTGAGCCACGTATGATGTTGCCATTGTGTTTGTCGTACGATCATCGTGCAATAAATGGTAGCGATGCAGGCCGATTCCTTACTTATCTAAACAGCTTGCTGAGTGATATCCGCCGCTTGATGTTGTGATGCCATGTAACGTTTTAGCAAGTCCCTTGGCTTAGCTTACGGGGTTCCTTTTAGGAACCCCGTTTTTTTTGTCTGAAACTCTGTTGAGGCGCCGTTGTGCCTTGCAACATTTTGCTTAAAAAGTTAATTTAGCTGGGACAAAATTTTACTATGTAAGGATACTATGAAAAAGATATTGACGGTTTTCGGAACGCGTCCCGAAGCGATTAAAATGGCCCCTCTTGTAAAAGCGCTGGCAAAAGAGAATGAGCTAGATAGTCGCGTTTGTGTGACCGCCCAGCATCGTGAAATGTTAGATCAGGTTTTAGGGCTTTTTGAAATAAAGCCTGATTATGACCTAAACATTATGAAGCCTGGTCAAGATCTTTTTGATGTAACCTCTCGTATACTACTAGGCATTCGCGAAGTTCTACGTGAATTTAAGCCTGATGTTGTCTTAGTGCATGGCGATACCAGCACGACCTTTTCTACCGCCTTAGCTGCATTTTACGAGCAGATCCCTGTTGGGCATGTTGAAGCAGGACTAAGAACCGGCAATATCTACTCGCCATGGCCAGAAGAAGCCAACAGAAAGCTGACAGCAACGCTGACTAAATGGCATTTTGCGCCTACGCAGTTGTCATATCAAAATCTAGTTGATGAAAAAGTGCCGCAAGAATACCTGTCGATTACAGGTAATACGGTTATTGATGCGTTGCATTGGGTTGTGGATAAAATTGCCACAGATAGCTCGCTTGAATCAACGCTATCATCGCGTTTTCCTTTTCTTGATGAGAGTAAAAAACTCATTTTAGTGACAGGGCATCGACGTGAATCTTTCGGTGGTGGTTTTGAGCGTATTTGTGAGGCATTAGCGGATATAGCCAAGCGTTACCCAGAATCACAAATTGTTTACCCTGTTCATTTAAACCCTAATGTACAAGAGCCTGTTAATCGGCTTTTAAAGGGTGTGGATAATATCTATTTGATAGACCCGCAAGATTATTTACCATTTGTTTATCTAATGAATCGCAGCTACCTCATCTTGACTGATTCTGGTGGTATTCAAGAAGAAGCACCATCCCTTGGCAAGCCTGTCTTGGTGATGCGAGATAACACAGAGCGTCCTGAAGCAGTCGATGCAGGAACGGTTGAGCTGGTGGGCACCGACTACGAAAGAATAGTAGCGGGTGTGGTTGAATTAATGGAATCGCAAGAAAAGTATGATTCTATGGCTAGAGCTATAAACCCTTATGGTGATGGTACGGCATGCCAGAAAATTGTAGAGACTCTTAAGTGCAGTTAGGTAAGCAGATAAAGCAACGTTAAGTATCTCTAAAGCATTTTCTTATTAAGCTTAGTATCAATAGCGCATTTCATTTTTAAATAGGTAAGTAACAATGAGTTTTGAAACAGTATCGGTTATCGGTTTAGGTTATATCGGGTTACCAACAGCAGCAATTATCGCATCGCGTGGCATTAACGTTATTGGTGTTGATGTTGTGCAGTCTGCGGTTGATACCATTAACGCTGGTAAAATTCATATCGTAGAGCCTGATTTAGATATCGTGGTACGCAGTGTTGTAACAACAGGTAACTTGCGCGCAACAACAACACCTGAACCTGCTGACGTATTTATGGTGGCAGTACCTACACCGTTTATTGCAAGTGATGATGGTGAGCATAAGCCGGATCTCTCTTATATTGAGTCTGCAGTAAAGCGTATAGCGCCTGTATTAGAAAAAGGTAACTTAGTGGTGCTGGAGTCGACCTCGCCTGTAGGTACAACAGAGAAGATGTCGGCGTGGTTGGCAGAAGCTCGCCCAGATCTAACCTTCCCGCAGGATAAAGGTAGTGCAGCAGATATTAAAGTAGCGCATTGCCCGGAGCGTGTTTTACCAGGTTACGTACTACAAGAGCTTGTATCAAACGACCGTGTTATTGGCGGCATGTCTAAAGCGTGTAGCGATAGAGCAGTAGAGCTTTACAAAACATTTGTACGTGGCGAATGTATCGTAACAAATGCGCGTACAGCTGAAATGGCTAAACTGACAGAGAACTCGTTCCGTGATGTGAACATTGCCTTCGCTAATGAGCTTTCAGTTATCTGTGATAAATTAAAAATTAATGTGTGGGAGTTGGTCAAGTTGGCTAACCGTCACCCACGCGTAAATATTCTTAACCCAGGACCGGGTGTTGGCGGACATTGTATCGCTGTTGACCCATGGTTTATTGTTGATAGCTGCCCTGAAGAAGCGAAAATCATCAAGCAAGCTCGTTTAACGAACGATGCTAAACCGCATTATGTGATTGATCAGATCACTAAAGCAGCCGATGAATTTAAGCGTCCTGTAATTGCATGCCTAGGTTTGGCGTTTAAAGCCGATATCGATGATCTGCGTGAAAGCCCAGCGCTACACATCGTAGAAGAGCTGGTTAAACGTAATGTGGGTGAAATCATTGCTGTTGAGCCTAACATCGGTACTTTGCCTGCTAAATTGGCTGAATCAGAAATCGAGCTATCCAGTCTTGAGAATGCATTGGATAAAGCGAATGTGATTGTCATTTTAGTGGATCATAAAGAGTTTAAAGCAGCAGATAAAACACAGTTCGCCACTAAAGTAGTGATCGATACGCGTGGAATTATCGGTTAATTACACAGTAGTTAAGCGCTTGTTTTGCAGGGTTTTTAAGTAAACCCTGTAAAATATTTGCTTTTTTCTGGTATTTAGACTTGTCACACAAATATCACTATCCTTTTGTAAGTCTATCCTTTATATTCTGTTCAGTTTTTATACAACACCTATTCAAAGGGAGATTGGTAATGGTTCATTCGCTTGTTAAAACAACTCTGGTAACCGCGTTCGTATATGGCAGTAGCGCTATGGCTTCAATCGTGCCTTATACTCAGAATCCTGATGTTGCACCGGGAATAGCTGCTTATAACCCGACGACTGCAAGTGCTTGGCCAACGCCTTTCAATGACCCTGCATCTAATCCGCCAGCAGTAAGAACTCAATTTACAGCGGGTGAAGACGTTAGCATCGCTGAAATGGTTGATTTGCAGGCATTAGCTCAAGCAACTGATGAGACTTATGGTGATGCAAATACGTTTGAGTGGTCAGTATTTTGGTACGACACTCTAGACCCTCTAGCGACTCATGTATTCGAGAGTTTCTATGAAGTTAGCTGGGCTGATATCACTTCATGGCAGGCAAGCGGTTTTGAGGCTCTAGCCTACTGGACTGATGCTTACAAGCCTGCAGCTGGTAATTGGATAGCAGACACTTATTTTGAAGGTAACTACTCAAATAGTGTTACTTTTGATGTGCCTGAGCCTTCTAGTGTTTTTCTGTTATCGCTAGGTGTTTTGGGTGTGGTTGCCGGTAAGCGTAAAGCTGAAAAAGCGGCTGCTTAAATACCAGCAACATACTTACAGCTAGAAATAAAAAAAGCCTGAATTGATATTCAGGCTTTTTTATTGGGTGTAACTAAAGGCGTTTAAATACAGCTTCTTAATGAATCAGCACGGCCAACGGCATAATACATCAAACCTGCTTTTTTAACCTCTTCTGGGTTATATAGGTTGCGGCCATCAACAATAACAGGGAAGTTGAGCTTCTCTTTTAGCCAGTTGAAATCAACCGCACGAAAAGCTTTCCACTCGGTGCAAATCACTAGCGCGTCAGCGCCTTCAGCAGCAATCTCACGTGTGCCCACTAAGGTTAAGTCATCACGCTTGCCGTAGATTCTGTGGGTTTCATTCATGGCTTCTGGATCGTAGGCAACAACGTTGGCGCCTGCTTCCCACAGTGACTCCATTAATACGCGGCTAGGTGCCGCGCGCATATCGTCGGTATTGGGTTTAAATGATAAACCCCACAGAGCAATGGTTTTGCCTGCAAGGTCGCCATCAAAAGCGCGCTGCAGTTTTGCAAATAAGGTTTCTTTCTGGCGGTAGTTTACCGCTTCAACGGCTTTAAGTAGCTGTGCATCGTAACCAACAGAGTCGGCAGTGCGCGCTAGTGCTTGCACATCTTTAGGGAAGCAGGAGCCACCATAGCCGCAGCCAGGATAAATAAACTGATAACCAATACGTGGGTCAGAACCAATCCCTAAGCGCACCTGCTCAACATCAACGTTAAGATGTTCAGCTAATTGAGACATCTCATTCATAAAGCTGATTTTTGTAGCCAGCATGGCGTTAGCGGCATACTTGGTTAGCTCGGCAGCACGAACATCCATGAAAATTAACTTATCGTGGTTACGGTTGTATGGGCTATAGCATTCGCGCATTAACTCACATACTTGTTCGGAATCGGTGCCCACAACGATGCGTGAAGGTTTGCTGAAATCTTCAATGGCAGCGCCTTCTTTTAAAAACTCGGGGTTAGAGCAAACAGCGTAGTCTGTTTGGTAACCGCGTTCTGCTAAAACACCCGCAATAGCGATATTAACTTTATCGGCAGTGCCAACAGGCACGGTAGACTTATCAATAATGACTTTATAGCCATCCATGTATTGGCCAATAGTTTTGGCAACCGCTAAAACGTATTGTAAATCGGCAGAACCGTCTTCATCAGGAGGAGTGCCTACGGCAATAAACTGTAGTGTGCCGTGTTTAACGGCTGTTTCTGCATCGGTTGTAAAGTTAAGGCGGCCTTCTTTATGGTTACGCACAACCATTGGCTCAAGACCCGGCTCGTAGATGGGGATAATGCCGTTTTTAAGCCCTTCAATTTTGCCTTCATCAATATCGACACAAAGTACATCATGGCCTACATCAGCCAAACATGTACCAGTTACCAAGCCCACGTAGCCAGTACCAAATACTGTAATCTTCATGCAAGACTATTCCTGAAAAATAAAATGATTATACCGAAAAAACATAATGGATGCTTTTTAGCGATTAACGAGAGTACTAGATTGTTTTTGCGGCTTAAAATATAAAGAGATCCAGCCAAAAGCTAATATCAACATGAACGACGCAGCGTTGGCGGGTACTTGCAAATTAAAGTCGACGCTTGCATGTAGCCCCATGGCTATCATCGACATTAAGCAGCCAAATGAGAGCCCCCTCATAAGTGGGTTTTTACGCATCCATTGGGCTTTAAGGGCAATTATAAAGGTTAATATAACCGCGATAAGTAGCGGTGCAAAGCCAATGAGCCCGCGCTCAGTAATAAACTCTAAATAGTCATTGTGGGCGTGATCATAAAAAATCCTGATATCTTTTTGGCGTACTTCAGGAAAAGCCGTGTAAAAAGTCCCCGTGCCTGTTCCTGTTAATATATTTTGATTAAAAATCTCAAGGCTATAAAGATCAACTTCATCGCGGCTCTCTCTTGTTGCTGTTGTTTGCTCCAGCCTATCAACAACTTTTTCGATACCGAAAAACGTACCAACAATAAAAACATCAATAACAAGTAGGCTGGTTAGCAGAATGATAGTGGAGCGCGAAGCGCGGCGGCCTAATAGTAAAGCCAGAGCGCCGGTAATCATCATGGCTGCAAAAAAAGAAGTGTTGCCCATTCGGGAGTGGGTTAAAACTAAGCCGATAACCATCATGACGAGCGTTATACGCAGCAGGATTTTTTTGCTGAGTAAGGCTGTCATCCAGCGGCGTAAACGGTTGCGCCAGTTGCCTGATGGTGTGGTTTTAAGTGTAGCAATCATCATACCTAAGCCGATGGATAGGCAGATAACCAGATAACCCGCTAAATGGTTACGGTTAACAAAAGTGCCGGTAGCCACGCCAGTGTATGAATCTTTAGGTATAAAAAAACCATACTCGGTATTGCTTAGTGTCATTAAACTGCCAAAGGCTGCCTGGAATAAACCGCAAGCAATAAGAGTATATACGGTCAGTTTTATTCTGGATTGGCTATTGAGTAAAGCTAAAGAGAGAATAAAAAAAGCTAATAAACCACAGCTGAGTAACGTTTGTTGTTGAGATTGAAAGGGTTCAAGAGAAAGTGACAACGCAGGTATGGATTGTAAACCGCTCCATAGGGTTGAAAAAAAGAGCAAGCCTATAAAAGGCCAGGCCTTACGTAATGGGCGGGTAGTTTTTACGCGCTGTTGTAAATAGAGCGCACACCAACCACTAAGCAGTAATAAGCTAATAATAGATAGCAGCGATAATGACCAAAGACGATTGCTGCCCATGGGTAGGGGAGCCCAAATTAAAAGCCCTAAAAAGCTATAAAATAGAGGAGAGTCTGCAGTGGGAAGTTTTACAGTAAAAGTATGAGCCATAAACACTTAAGCGCTTAAGAGATAAGCAAAGAATATGTTCCAATATAAAAAAGGCATCTTAAAGATGCCTTTTTTATAACGTAAATTTATCAGCTTGGGCTGGCATTACCGCCACCGCCACCACCATTCTTGGAGCCGAAAGGAGGAGGGCTCATACGTCGGCCTGCAGCTCTGGCGCTAGTGGGTAAGGCGCTTAAGCCTCGAGCTCGCGTACGTGGGGTAGGTGCAACTCTTGATAATGCTCGAGGTGCTTGGCTGGCTCGGCTAGGAGCTTGCTGTACATTGGTTGCTCTAGTAGCCGCTTGCTCTGCTGGTGTGGCAGCAAAGGCAGAAGTAAACGGTAATATCCCTATCACAACACCTAATAATAGTCGGCGCATTGTATGTTCCTTACTTGTTAATTAACTGTAACTGAGAGCAGCCAAAGTTCTACGATTAGGATGCTAACAATCTTACTCCACATATGCAAAGAAAAATCGATCAAATGTTGCACAGCAGTAACAGAGTGCATTAAGATTGTCGCCCAAATACAAACGTTTGTTTAAAATATGAGAAGTTTGTATAGAGAAACAGTATAAATTACATGTTTTAGCTGTATTGAAATAGAGTTGTAATGCAGTTTCTCCACAATGGAATAATCGAAGTCTTCAGGGATGAAAATGATGGATCTAAGTCTACATCGCTCGCCTGCGTTATCTATGCAGCGCAGCCGCCGTTTGTTACGAAATCATGAAACACTCATGTTTTGGGTTCAGTTGTTCGCAGATCTGTTTGTGGTCACAGGCTCGTTAGCTGTATTTACGTTTATCAAATTGCAAACCATCCCTGCGCATTATCGCTTTTTAGCCATTATTACTATGCTAGCTCTATTTGCTATTTACTCTGCGCGTGGTGTATATCGGCGCTCGTCCGGCCAGTGGCGCCTGATGGGGCGTGTAACAACAGCATGGTGTTTGCTATTGTTAGTGCTGCTGCTGTTAGGTTTTTTAACAAAAACAACCGATATGTTCTCGCGCCAAGTA
>JAWUYS010000130.1:0-8096 GCA_034110685.1 Neptunomonas sp. | reverse complement strand
GGGTGCTGCGTGTAACCGTCGTAACGTAACGCTATGTTTGTCTGCACTAGAAAGCACATTGGTGCAAATGGGCGCACCGGTTAATGCTGGTAAAGCATTAGCAGCAGCAGAAGCCTTTTATAAAGGCTAATTGATTCATGTAAGTGTATTAGTTGAATAATAAAAAGCCGCTATAAGTTTTCTTGTAGCGGATTTTTTATATATTTTTTTGGATCAGTTGTTTAGTCTTCGCCGGTTTTAGCCAACTCTGCTTCAATCAGTTCAGTTTGAGCAGGTTCTAGCCACTCACGACCACCCATAAAGGTCATTACGCTGCGGCCTTCTTTATTTAACAGAAAGCTCATTGGCAATCCTCTGATACCTAGCGCCATAAAAGAGACGCCGCGCTTATCTAATATGATAGGGAAGGTTAGGTCTCTTTCTAGTAAAAATGCTTCGACCGCTTCTGCATCTTCACCTGCATTGATGGCGACAACCTCAAAACCTTGGTCTTTATATTTTTGTCGTAAAAGCTCCATTGAGGGCATCTCTTTTACACAAGGTGGGCACCATGTTGCCCAAAAGTTAAGCAAAACGACTTTGCCACGAAACTCAGCCATGTTGACCTCGCGGCCTTCAAGATTTGGAAAGCCTAATTTGCTAAACATCATGCTTTCATCAGCAAATGTTGGGCTGGAGATAAGAAAAAAGAAGCTGATAAGTAGTCGGCGCAAAAGCATGTAGTATCTCCAGTGAAGCGAGCTAATAAGAAAATAGAGCGCTTAAAGTAATAAATGGTTCAATCAATTTCACCTGTTTAATGTTTCAGGTTCAATATTCTGTTTTTTTAAACAGATGTATCAAAAAATACCAGGGCAGTTATCTGTATCGAATATCTGTACATGTTTTTTTAGCATCGTACTGAATCTGTAATGATTGCAGTTTTTTAGTTAACCTCTTTCTGTGCTTTTTATTGAGTTGTTTTAGCTGCGTTAAATCAGAGCAATGTTTATAACTGTTGCTATGGTTGCTCAGTATTTACGAACATATTTCTCATACGGCGCATGAGGTTGCTATGTGTTGTACTGGCTTAAAAAACGGCATTATGGCATAAACAAGCTTAACAAAAGACGATGGGTTACATCAGACGAATAAGGAAAAGAGATGAAATTAGCATTTATCGGCTTGGGAACAATGGGATTTCCAATGGCGGGGCACCTACAGAATAAGGGGCACGAGGTTACTGTTTATAACCGCACAGCAACAAAAGCTGAAAAGTGGGTAGAAACTTACGGTGGTGCTATGGCGGTTACGCCTGCCTTGGCTGCTAGTGGTGCTGATATCGTTATCACTTGTGTCGGCAATGATAATGACTTGCGCGAAGTAACCCGTGGTACTGATGGTGTTTTGTCAGCAATGGCATCGGGTACATTGTTGATCGACCATACCACGGCTTCAGCAGAAGTGGCACGTGAGTTAAGTCAGGTAGCGACAGAACAAGGTGTTGGTTTTCTTGATGCGCCGGTGTCTGGTGGACAAGCCGGTGCTGAAAATGGTGCATTAAGTGTGATGGTTGGGGGTGATCAAGCCTCTTATGATCTTGCTGAGCCAGTCATGCAGGCGTATGGAAAGTCGATCCGTTTGTTGGGTGAAGCCGGAAGTGGCCAGCTAGCTAAAATGGTAAATCAGATCTGTATTGCTGGTGTGGTGCAAGGGCTATCTGAAGCAGTGCATTTTGCGAAACAAGCAGGCCTTGATGGTGAGCAAGTATTTGATGTGATTCAGCACGGTGCTGCGGGTTCTTGGCAGATGATAAACCGCCATAAAACCATGATTGACGATGTGTTTGATTATGGTTTTGCTGTTGACTGGATGCGTAAAGATTTGGGTATCACATTAGATGAAGCTCGCCGTAATGGTGCGCAATTACCGGTAACGGCTTTGGTCGACCAGTTTTACGCTGAAGTGCAGCGTATGGGTGGCGGACGCTGGGATACATCTAGTTTAGTAAAACGGTTTGAGCCAGATCAATAAATTGTTATAATCACGCCAGAATTTTAATTAAGCATTAGACTAAAGGTATAATTATATGTTTGGCGTTGATAAATACAACTTGATCTCTATCGCACCGAGTGTGGCTGTTATTGCTGTATGCGTAGCATTGGTTTTTGTCGGTGTGGGTGTATTGAAAAAAGTAATAGTGCAAGATGCAGCAAAAGCGGCAGCACGCGACGCTAAATAGTTATTGCAAAGCAGTTACCAATCCTTATTGATAACTGCTTTTCTTTTTATAGTTCTTTGCAGCTACCTAGCGTTATCTATAACTTTTTAACTCCTTCAAGTCATCGCTTTCAATTTCAAACCATCTACTTTTTTCGTTTGTAACTTCATCATGATCTTAAATGTATATGTACACTTAGTCAGATACATCTCTCGTTTGTAATGTTGTCAGTCGCTGCTTAATAGTGGCGTTTTTATAACGGAGTAGGCCAGTTATCCCGAACAACAAAGCCTCGGCTGGCTTCGTGCCAGCATTGTTGTGTGCTATCCCATTGCACGCAGGCTAGCATTTTAGGTTTGTTGTCCTCGCATACCTGTTGTGTCATCTGTGCAAAGCTTAAGGGGCTAAGGATGTCGTAATGCGCAATACCACCCATCCAATGCCAGCGAGGCAGGATGACAAAGTGGCTGTCTGCCTCATTTTGTAGCGAATCTATTTGCCGTTGAAAAAGCCACCATCCTCTTGAGTGTTGAGGGTTTATGAGCTGATTTTGGGGTATGAACGATTGCCAGTTATCGTAGGGATAAAACAAAATACCCGTTAATAGAAGCTGGCGTTGTTCTGGAGTAGGGAGGCCCGCGCTATGAATAGCCTGTAAAGCGGCAGGCGTCTTACTAAGGGGCAGTTGGTGCTCAACTAAGCGTTTCCATTTTTTATCCAGCCGATCTTTACCGGCTGGGCCTATAAAGCTTTCAAGCCCACTTTCGGTACTCTTCGTGACATCATGATCAACGACCGTATAAAGATAAAACTTGATGGCGAGCTCAAGATGAATACAGCTTTGCCTCGCACTCTCGTAAAGGCAGTCCAGTTCGCCTAAGGTGCGCTTCTCGCCTGTGATAACAAGGTTTCTTTGCAGTAGTTTTGCTTGCTTGCTGTGTTGAAAAAGCACAGCGATGCAGTCTTCAAATTGTTTTCCCAAGCGGTATGCGGGTGGTGCTGGGTAGTTCATTGTTGATGTTGGCCAGTGATGTAAATCTTCAAGATGATCGCTCGGTATAAACACGTCGATACCGGCAGGGCAGTTTATGATGGGCTGTGAGCTTACAAGCCATTGCAGATCTTTCTTAATATCAATAACTAACCTGTCTTTCACTGATACAATACCCAATATTAATGATTCACATCCATGATGTTCTTCCCTAAAGTATATTACTATGGGTGCCGTAACGGGAAAGTGATAATCAATGGCCGCCAGTAGGTAAGTATATGAGCGAAGTTACAAATACAGAGCAGAGAGCACAAAGACGTTTTCCGCTGCTATCAGATACTAATATAAATACCGTATTGATGAATGGTGCGCAGATCGCTTTATGTAAGCTCAAGCGTGCCCGCAACTTTGATGCGCGGCTTTATTTTTATGCCGAAATCGGCGCATTTCTTGAAGTATCTTTATCTCGTGGTGCGGGTATCTCGGATGATACGCGTGCGCGTCTTGAAGCAGTGCACCGTGAAGCAACACACGTTCATATGGACGCAACCAAGGCATCCAGAGCGGTTGAAGATTAATAACTTTTATGTGTAATTGTAAACTCTATGCCTGAAGTAACATCTGAGACAACAGCTCAAGCAGCTGAACTATCTATCAATGAAGATACACCTGCCACTGAAGATACGCCTGTATTTGATAGTAAGGCGTTTTTGCTTCGCTTAACGCCGCGCCCGGGTGTTTATCAAATGCAAAACGCAACGGGTGAGCTGCTCTATATTGGTAAGGCAAAAAACCTTAAAAAACGTGTAAGCAGTTATTTTCGCACCACCGGCCTTACGGTTAAAACCAAAGCGCTAGTAAGCCATATTGCCAACATAGAAATAACCGTTACCAATAGCGAAACCGAAGCGCTGCTGCTTGAGCAGAGCTTAATTAAAGAGTATCGGCCGCCTTATAATATTCTCTTAAGGGACGATAAAAGTTACCCGTATATCTTTGTTTCTGAAAAAGAAGACTATCCGGTGCTTACGTTTCATCGGGGCACAAAGCGGAAAAAAGGCCGCTATTTTGGCCCTTTTCCGAGCAGAGCTGCCGTTAATGACAGCCTTAATATACTGCAAAAGATTTTTCGTATTCGCTCGTGTGATGATGCTTTTTTCCGTAATCGCTCACGCCCTTGTCTGCAATATCAGATTAAACGCTGTAGTGCTCCCTGTGTAGAAGCCGTATCAGCACAAGCCTACGGCGAAGATATTCGCCACGCGTCTATGTTTCTTGAAGGTAAAAGCCAAGCCATTATGAAAGAGTTGGCATTACAGATGGAAGCCGCTGCTGCAGGGCTGGATTTTGAGCGTGCCGTTATCTATCGGGATCAAATCAGTAGCTTGCAGCTGATTCAAGAGCAGCAGTATGTGTTTGGCGAAAGTGGTGATGCCGATGTGTTGGGCTGTGCCATACAACCCGGTGGCGTATGTGTGCATGTTTTGTTCGTACGTGGTGGGCGTATTGTGGGCAGTAAAGCCCTACACCCTAAAGTATCGATTGAAGACAGCGAATCAATGGTGCTGTCGGCATTTATTGCGCAGTGGTATATAGGTAGCGCCAGAGAGATACCTGATCAAGTTATCTTTAGCCATGACCTAGAAGATAAAAGCTGTATCGAAGAAGCGCTAAGCGAGCAGCGCGGTAAAAAAGTACATTTAAGCTCACGAGTTAAAGGTGAGCGAGCGGGTTGGCAAAAGCTAGCATTAACTAATGCAGAGCAACACCTCGGTAGCCATCTGGCGAGTAAGCAGAACATCTATAAACGTTTTATGGCCTTGCAAGAGGTGTTTGCGTTAGAAGAAGTACCCAAGCGTTTAGAGTGCTTTGATATATCGCATAGCTCGGGTGAAGCGACTGTTGCTTCATGTGTTGTTTTTGATCGTAACGGCCCGTTAAAAAAAGACTACCGAACCTTCAATATTGAAGGCATAACCGGTGGGGATGATTATGCCGCGATGCATCAAGCGCTGATGCGCCGCTATACACGTATCAAAAAAGGGGAGGGCGTGTTGCCCGATATTCTCTTGATTGATGGCGGTAAAGGGCAGGTAACACAAGCAGTAAAAGTACTTGAAGAGTTACAAATAACCGAAGTGCAGATTATCGGTGTAGCAAAAGGCACGAGCCGCAAAGCGGGCTTTGAAACACTGATCATGGCAGAAACAAATCAAGAGGTCGTGTTAGCCTCAGATTCAGCCGCGCTTCACTTGATACAGCATATACGTGACGAGGCGCATCGCTTTGCCATTACTGGGCACAGAGCGCGACGCGGCAAAGCACGTAACCAATCCAAACTAGAAGGGATTTCTGGCGTAGGCCCGAAGAGAAGACGCGAATTACTGAAACATTTTGGCGGAATTGCAGCAATTGAGCGCGCTAGTGTTGAAGAAATCGCAAAAGTCACTACCATAAGCCCAGCGCTAGCCGATGAGATATACGCAGCGTTGCATCCAGAAGCCTGATCTCGGAGTTGTCAGCTTATATGCTGTTATCGATGAACATACCAAATTTACTTACATTGCTACGAATCGGCCTGATTCCTGTATTAGTGCTTTGCTACTATTTACCTTACGCATGGGCGCCTATGGCAGCCGGTGCTATTTTTGCTGTAGCAGCCTTCACAGACTGGCTAGATGGCTATTTGGCACGGCGCTGGGATCAATCATCAGCACTGGGAGCGTTTCTTGACCCTGTTGCTGATAAGCTAATGGTTTCACTCGCTTTAGTATTGTTAGTCGAGACATTTGCACAACCTTGGATGACTATACCCGCGATGATCATTATTGGACGTGAGATTGTCATCTCCGCCCTTAGAGAATGGATGGCAGAGCTGGGTAAAAGAGCCAGTGTTGCTGTCTCTAATATTGGTAAAATAAAGACAGCGCTACAGATGGTATCTATCTTTGCGCTCATCTCTTTTGAGCCGTTTACCACTATGTCGTGGGCGGGTGTAGCCGCATTGTATGCAGCCGCTTTGCTAACCTTGTGGTCGATGATTCTTTATATAAAGGCAGCGTGGCCGGATTTAACCGAAGAACTGTAAGTGGTTAATCTTTAAGCAAAAAAAAGAAATGCACGACAAGGTTGACACCACCTCAGATCTCTCTATAATACGCCCCACTGTTGCACAGAGCGGGAATAGCTCAGTTGGTAGAGCACGACCTTGCCAAGGTCGGGGTCGCGAGTTCGAATCTCGTTTCCCGCTCCAAATTTGTACAGCATGCGATGGCGCGATGGCAGAGTGGTCATGCAGCGGACTGCAACTCCGTTAACGCCGGTTCGATTCCGACTCGCGCCTCCATTAAAATCAGTCACTTAGGTGGCTTTTTTTATGTCTAAAATTTGGTTTCGGAATATTTCGGAATACTTTTCGGAATATACAGTATGTGTTTATATGGCTCTTCACCGATTGTGTAAATTTGCGGTCTTTTTGGCACTGATTTGCGCACTTTTTGTCACACGCTCTAATCCTTACTTCGCCTAAAATTTCCTATAAATAAAACCCTTCTAGTACATATCAACCACTACCTTAACGAACGAAATAAAGTTATCAAATAGGCTCTGACATCTAGAGTCACTATCGAGTCATTTCTGTTCAAATATGGCTCTTCACCGAGTGTAGTGAGATGGTTAATATGTTGCTTCAATGATTACTGGAAGAATCATGAATCAGCTGCATCTCTACAATCGTATTCTCAACCTTACGCCTCCCTGGTCTGTCTCCGCTGTCGAGCTCAATGAAGCTAATGAACATATTTTAGTGACAGTGTCTTTCAACAAAGCTGCTGAACTATGTTGCCCTAAATGCTCACAACCTAGCCATTTATATGATGTGAGAAAACGTAAATGGCGCCATCTCGACACCTGCCAATTTCAGACCTTTATTGAAGCTGATATACCGCGTGTGATTTGTTCTGAGCATGGAGTCTTAACGTTACAAGTGCCTTGGGCTGACGGTAGTTCTCATTATTCAAGAATGTTCGAAAACCATGTCGTGTCACTTGCCCAAAGCGCTAGTTACTTAACAGTGAGTAAGCAAGTTAAATTAAGCTGGTCGTGCATAGATAGGATCATCAAGAAAGCCGTGGTGAGGGGGCTCTCCAGACGCTGGAAAGTGGATTGTCGTCATTTGAGCGTAGATGAGACATCTATCAGTAAAAGGCATGAATACATCACGGTATTGAGTAATAGTCAGGGTCAAGTGCTAGCTATCGCTGATGGGCGGGCTAGCCAAAGCCTTCTGATATGTTTTAAAAGTCTTCCTATACAGTTCCTTTCAAAAGCTCAAACGATATCAATGGATATGAGTCCCGCATACATCAAGGCTACTAAGCATTTTTTCGGCGCTAGATACCGTCGAATGATTTCCATTGATCATTTTCACATCGCTAAATTACTGACAAAGGCCGTTGAACATATTCGAAAAGATGATGCAAAATCCTTACCTAGCTTAGAGCGTATGAGGTTCCATAAAGGACGGTATTGCTGGCTGAAAAAAGGCACTGCATTAAGTGAAAGGACTCTACATGAATTAAATTACCAAAGAACCTTAATGATAAAAACGAGTATGGCATGGGTACTCAAAGAAAAAGCGAGGGACATCTGGCATGGAATTGAGCCCCCGACACGGTGTAGCTGGGGGAAATGGTTTCGTCTCGTAAGAGAGAGCGGCTTAAAACCATTAGAAATGGTCGCGAGTACTATTCACAAACACCTTGATGGAATAATGACATCCATGCGCACAAAAACATCGAATGCGAGAGCGGAAGCCATCAATAAAAATATTAAAAACGTAGGCCGAGTAGCCCACGGATTTAGAAACAAAGAACGCTATAAATCAGCTATCTTTTTACGGTATGG
>JAWUYS010000129.1:0-20005 GCA_034110685.1 Neptunomonas sp. | reverse complement strand
AGTTCAAAACGCCGTAGTGTTGCAGGAAGCTCTAATAACTCAATGACTTCAGAGACAGAAAAACGACTATGATTAATGCCTATAAGCTGTAAAAAGCTGCTGAGCAGTGGAATCTCTTGTTCTGCCGAGCGGTCAGAGATTGAGTAGGGTAAAAAATGCTTATGCTCAGCGTTGCCAAAAACTGCGTCGATGTAGGGAGCGTAGTGCACCACATCCGGCATCATCACAATGATATCGCGTGGCTTTAGTTCAGCATTGCTGTCAAACATGGCCAATAACTGATCTTGCAATACCTCCACTTCGCGTAAAGCACTGTGGGCACCGTGTAGCTGAATACTTCTATCATGGACTGAAAAAGAGATCGGCAAAAAGCTTGGATTAATATCGTTTAGATTGATGCTGTCATTAACCGCCGGCTCAGCAGTAGAACCTCGATTATTCAGTTCTAGAATGTCTGTCTGAAGTGCGCTCAGAAGTGTTTCATAACCTGGCTCATCAAACAGCCCTACTTCGGGTAACTCCATCTGCTGAATAAGGTGTAAATAATCCCGGCCTAGCTTGCCCATTGATGCCAATAAGGGATGGCCTACTTGATAAAGGTCTAGCCCAGAAGCACTACCGGAACCCTGAGCTTTAGATAACCACATTCTGTTTAATCGGGCCAAATAACCAGGATCGACAATGTCCCCCCAATAATGCCGGCACGGGTTAGCCAACATCAAATGAACATCAATTTTTTGCCCTAATGCAGCGAGTGCTTCAATATAGTTTTGAGGTAATGCGGAGATTCCAAAAACAAAAATACGTTGCGGTATTCCTGCAAGGTTTACATTTTTATCACTGAGAGCGCCGATAAAGGTTTCGTACATATTGGCACGATGCCAATGCGGTAACTCTCTGTGCTTTGTATCAGCAACAATGGCTCGCCACAAAACAGGCTGCCAGCGCTGATCCCCATCATTGGCAGGTTGATTATCTCCCTGCTCCCACGCCGCAATCCAATCGGGTCTGTATACAAGGTATTGGTCATAAAGATCAGCCACTCGTGCACACAGGTGATAAAGGCGTAGAGGCTCATCGTCTTGATTAAGGTAGTGCTTAAGTATAGAAAACTGCTCATCATTCAGATGCTCTGGCAGAATCCTCATTAATACCCATGTCATACCGGCTTTATTGTATGCAGAGCGCTCCGGTACATCCTCCAGCGCTGCGACAAAGACCTTCCATAAAAAACTAGCAGGTAGCGGAAATTCGATATTGGCAGCAATGCCCAAACGCTCAGCCAACTCCAGTTTAAGCCATTGCGCCATACCTGGGCTCTGAACGAGGATCTGGTCTGCGATAAAGGGGTCGGCTTGAGGGTCACTTTTGATCATCTCAACCAATACATCACGCAGGGTATCCAACGCGTTCGAATGATAAATCCTTAGCATGAGCCTACTCTGTATTTTTTATAGATAATCTCTACCCTGGTTGCACTTAAGTAATTAGCGCACTTGGGTCATCCACATTTTCATCAACCGTATGCGGTTTATCGACAAAGACGAATCCTCCGTCAGTAGTCCACACATCTTTTCCTTGTTCCACTCTAACCACGCCACTAAAGCGCTTACCTAGATAAACCACGGCATCTTCTAATGTATCGATATCGCATAGCATCACACCACCACGATCATCTTCCGTAGAAAACAGAAAACTTTTCACTTGAATCTCCTGCTTTTATTATCAAAACACCCGCATTTTGGATGTTTCTATTTGTATTAATAACCACATATATCAAAGACAAACGCAATACTGCATCTTACTGGAACTCAATTACCGCAGCCATTGATAAATAATTGTTTTATGTGCGATTATAAGTTTTTCTCCCTGTCAGAACAGGACGCATGCATGCAGCACTCATTGGCTACCCTAACGACACTTGTTCAAGAGATTTCTGACGCCGAAAATGCCATGACTGCAATGCAAACTATTGTAGCGCGTCTCAGCCAGTTGATGGACGTACCCGTTTGTAGTCTTTATCTTAAATCACCAACTCGCTCCAAACTTATCCTAGCGGCAACACAAGGTCTGTCAAAAACCTCTGTTGGCAAAATAAAGCTGGGGTTAGATGAAGGGCTCGTTGGCGTTATTGCCTCTACTAAGCACTCTATCAACCTTGCTGATGCATCCTCACATGACAAGTTTGTACTGTTCCCACAAGCTCAAGAGGCGCCGTATAAACAATTTATGGGCGTGCCACTGATTCATTTGCGCCAGTTAATTGGTGTCATTGTTGTACAGGGAAAAGCGAACAAGCCTTTCCCTCAAGAAGCTGAAGCATTCCTCATCACCATTGCCGCCCAGTTAGCAGCAACACTTTCCAACATTCAAAAATCCGGCGAGTGGATACCTAAACGCCGACCAGGAAAGTTATATAAACGCTTTAACGGCATTGTCAGCTCATCGGGTGTTGGCATTGGCGAGCTCATTCATATCAATACCCATATTGATTTACAAATTGAACCCGATAAAAGCGCGGCTAACTTAGAAGATGAGCAAGATCTGTTTGAAACAGCCTTACAAAAAGTGATTGATGGCCTTGAGGATGGCGCTAACAAAATAAAGAAAGACTTACCGGAAGATATTATTTCTTTATTTTCTGTTTACCGAATGATGCTTGAAAGCCCTGAACTGAAAGATGGGACTTTAGATAAAATACAGTCTGGAAACAGCGCTATGTGGTCTGTTAGGGAGACCGCATTCGAGTTAGCCACTGTATTTGAGAAGGCAGATGATCCCTATATGAGAGCGAGGGGCGAAGATGTAAAAAATATTGCTATCAAGCTGATGACGCAAATGGCTAAACGCGAACGAACAACATCGCCTGACAGCCAAACCCCTATCATTATTGCCGGCGACTTAATCAGCATCGCTGACTTATCTGAATATAACTCATCTCAGATTCAAGGCATTATTAGTACATCAGGTTCCGCATTATCTCACACGTCCATTGTAGCAAACGCCCTTGGCTTGCCTGCCGTTATGGGCGTTTCTGATCTCAATATTAAGCGCTACCGCGGCCAACTCAGCGTAGTCGATGGCAACCGTGGTGAAGTTGTTATATCGCCACCAAAAGAGATGGTACAAGAATACCGCTTACTCGCTAAACACGAGCAACAATTCAACGAAACATTAGCGAAATATAAAGATTTACCCGCTGTCACGCTAGATGGGTTTCACGTCACACTACACACTAACACTGGATTATTAGCCGACGTATCTCCAGGCTTGAGAAATGGTGCTGAAGGCGTTGGCTTATACCGCTCTGAAATACCCTTTATGGTACATGACAGCTTCCCTACAGAAGAGGAGCAGTATCAGGTTTATAAAGAGGTAATAGACGCTTACAGCCCCCGTCCTGTTTCAATGCGAACTTTGGACATTGGCGGCGACAAACAACTCCCATATTTTTCATTCAAGGAAGAAAACCCCTACTTAGGTTGGAGAGGCATCCGCTTCACACTAGATAATACGGCTTTGCAAATCACGCAGATTCGCGCCATGTTACGTGCCGCTCATGGTCGTGATAACTTGCAAATTCTTGTCCCAATGGTCAGCCGTATTGATGAAATAAAAGCAATTAAAGAGCTTATCCAGCAATCATTACTTGAACTAAAGAAAGAAGGCAAACAAGTTAGTAAGCCCAAGCTTGGCATTATGATAGAGGTGCCTTCCGCCATGCTGCTATTAGATAAAGTCGCACCTTATATTGACTTTGTTTCCATTGGATCAAACGATCTTACGCAATACCTTCTTGCCGTAGATAGAAACAACCCCAAAGTCTCTAGCTTATTTGATCACCTTCATCCGGCAGTGCTGGTCGCACTTCAAATGATCAAGAAAAAATGCTCAGAACTAAATTTACCTGTTTCGTTGTGTGGTGAGATGGCTGCAGATCCTGCTTCTGTGCTACTACTCATTGCGATGGGATTTGATCGACTCAGCCTAAGCGCACATAGAATCCCTAAGATAAAATGGCTAATACGACAATTGAAGCGCGAAGACCTGTTAAAACTGCTAACTAAAGCAAACGCTGCTGAAGATGAAACAGAAGTGCGCAAAGTGCTTTCTAAAAAAATTAAAGAACTCGGCTTATAGGCTCTATAAATGGATTTTAAGGCTTAATAAAACCTGGCCTTAGCCTATATTTCAATATTTACCAGTAAATTGGAAAATATTTTCAAACAAAGTTAGTTCATCTATAGATGGTGTTTGAATTTTTCATTAAGATGTTGGGTATATTTAACTGCAGCCAGGTAGTATCGTGCAGCCTAAAACAACTATACCCACTGATAACATCTATAAATTTTATGCCCTTACCGGCCTACTTTCCACGATCACTTTAATCGTTCTCTTTTTCCAATTAACTGAAGAATATAACAGCAGAGTGTTTGATCGCTATGTAAAAGCATCTGTTCTTGAAGGGATCCGAGTACCAACACTAGAGCAAAAAGTGACGCTACAAGTCATAGATCGTCAATCTGATTTAGACGCATCCAACAAACAGTTTTATTCAATTACGCTTGGCGTACTAATAGGCTGGAGTCTTTTAGCAATGATTATTGGATTCTGGCAATGGCATACCAAAATCCAACCACTACATAACGAAATAAATCGACACGAGTTAATTAAATTGAAACATGAGATTGTTCGTTTAAAGAAAGGCGCTAATCCTTTCTAGCGCATAGAAACTAGCCACTCCTATTGATTAGCACTCTGTGGCTTTATCTTTTTCGACAGCGCTACAACTACCAGCATTGCCCAGATGACCACAGGAATCATTAGAGCATTCATTGTTTCCCAGCCCATACTGACCTCTAACCAACCGGCACTTAATGCCGATATAGTTACCATACCAAACACCATGAATTCATTTGTTGCTTGGGTTTTAGCACGCTCCTGATGCGTATACGCTCCTGTCACAAGACTCGTTGCGCTAATGAACATGAAGTTCCAACCCAGCCCCAACAAAAATAGCGCACTCCAAAAATGCCATTCAGTTTTACCATTAAGATTAATAAAGATACACGCCAACATGATAACGCCACCCAAAAGCATCATCGGCGTTGTCCCAAAGCGCTGAATCAGACGCCCAGTAAAAAATGAGGGTAAAAACATACCTAATACATGCCACTCAATCACCCAAGCTGTTTGCGGAAATGAAAACCCACAACGCGCCATGGCTAATGGAGTAGCCGTCATTAATAAGTTCATAACGGTATAGCTCACCATACCGACAACAACAGCCACGACAAACACGGGCTGACTTACAATCGTTAACAACGAGCGCTGCTCCCCCAGCTCAGCGGAAGAAGCACTTTCCTTTGGAATTGATACTCCCGTAAGCAACAATAACGCAAGTATATAAAGACCAACCAAACCAACAAATGAGCCAACAAACTCTTGAGTTGAAATCCAATCACGGCTTTCTACAGCTAAAGCAGGGCCAATAATGGCAGCCAACACGCCACCAAACATAACCATCGATATAGCACGGTTTTTATGCTCTGACTCACACGCCTCAACAGCAGCAAAGCGATATAAGGTCCCAAACCCAATACCCACACCAAGCAAAGTAGTGCCAACACAAAAGAAAAAGAAGCTTTGGTACACCAGTGCAACAGCAGACAAAATAGCACCGATGATGCCGAGCGAATTACCTAGATAGAAGCCATTACGCCGACCAATCCGTTGCATTAGCAATGACGCGGGTATAGTCGCTAACATAAGTCCGACAAACTGCATCGCAATGGGTAGCGTAATGAGTGCATCTGAAGGTGACAATGACTGGCCAATCAAACCATTTACAGAAATCAGCAGTACATTCCCAGTGCCCAATAAAGCTTGGCATAACGATAATAATATGACACTGCGATTCATTTGTGTTCCTACTTCTCTGTGATTTCCGGTTCGCCAGTATGGCAACAGACTCAAACATCAGCAATTATAAATATAATAAATCCCGACAACTCAATGTTGCAGAATCCGCATTAACATTAAGTACAACCAGCCTGCTTAAACAAGGCTCGCTCTTTATTCGCCTCACAGCAAAAGCACAAATAATTATTTAATTATCAATCATAGCCTTACTACGCAAAACACAAAAACGGGTGCTAAACTGATTCCCAAATACACTAGCTTTTGTCATATAGAGACCTAATATGAATTTTTCGGAACTATATGTACTCATCATTGAACCATCGAGAGTACAAAGGACGATTATCGTTAACCATCTGAAAAGCTTTGGAATAGATAATATTGACGAGTTCAGTGATGGACGCTCTGCACTAAGCGCCATACACCTGCAAACTCCCGATATAGTCTTATCATCCATGCACTTACCTGATATGACAGGTACAGAGGTTGTTACAGAGATGCGTGAGGACCCCAACCTTTGCGATATAACATTTCTACTGGTCTCATCTGAAACGCACTATCGTTATCTTGAACCCATAAGACAGTCAGGTGCTATTGCTATCTTACCTAAGCCTTTTACACGCAAAGAATTAGGTATTTCTCTACAAAGTACTCTGCATTATTTGATTGACCTTGATACACCGGATGAAGATAAAACAGAGGCATTTGAAAACCTAAAAATACTTCTTGTCGATGACAGCCTAGTTTCGCGCAAGTATTTGCATCAGATTCTCGACAATTTAGGCATTCACGCCATTACAGAGGCAGTTGACGGCGCTGAGGCACTCGAAACGCTCAAACAACAAACATTTGATCTCATCATTTCAGACTACAACATGCCCAATATTGATGGTCGAGAGATGGTTGAGTATATTCGAACACACGGAGAACAAACCGCCATTCCAATAATGATGGTTACTTCTGAACAAAATAAGAGCCAGCTTGCTGCCATTCAAAGTGCTGGCGTATCAGCCTTGTGCGCAAAACCACTCTCTTACGACATAATGAAACAAATGATTGAACAGCTAGTATTCAATAACGAGTTTTAATTATTTCAATTTGAAAGTCTGATTTATAAGACACCACTACTAACAAAAAAGCGTAAACCTACAGTAATAGGTTTACGCTTTTTTTATATCGCCAAGCTTACTCTTCTAATAACCTCTCAGGGTTAAAGCCCATAATCAATGCCCCCCAATGTTGGCCATTAATATAAATAGGAATAGAGAGATCATTTAACACCTCTCCAGTATCACGGATAAAGGTTTGCAATAAAAACGGCGCTGTATGAGTCGCGCGTATCACGTCGGCTCGGTTACCCACAAAAATACGACGGTGCCGGCTTTTAAGGTTATCTACAGAAAAGTCTCCCGTTATTGCATGAGAAACTTTACGGTGATGAGCGGGAGCGTAACCATTTTTATCTACAGCAATAGCATAAATAAACTCAGATCTCTCGCTGATAAACCCATCAAATAATGGCCGCAAAGAAGCTTCATAAGCATCCACATAACTCACATCAAATTTTTCAGGTTGCTGCCCCTCATTTGTACGCTGATACCTAGTATCAAAAACATCTTGTCCACTTTCAGCCAATGCATTAATTGCTTCAGTAGTCTGCTCGACCCATTGGCGTCCGGCTGAAATCATACTTTCAAAACCACCGTAGCCAATATTGAAACGAGAAAGCAGCTCTTGAGTCTCTTCTGTTGCTAATTCTAAGTCACTTGAATGAGTTTGAGATTCATCCATTTCATGTTTAATATCATGGGCAATATTGGTTATCTCAGTGACATGGCTATGCGACTGTTTATTCGTATAAGAAAGCTCATCAATAGCAGTGCTAATACCTGCTAATTCGGCATTAACTAACTCAAAATCATCAACTAAACGTGTAAATTGCGTATTGGTGTTTTCTATAAAGCCTTCAGTATTAAGCACATAGCTTTGTATGTTATTCGCGCTGCTTCGAGTGTATTCAACAAGCTCACCCATTTCATTAATGTTTTTATCAATTTCATGAGTAGCAACGCTGACTTTTTTAGAAAGACTACGTACTTCATCTGCCACTACAGCAAAGCCTCGACCCGCTTCGCCCGCCCTTGCCGCTTCAATAGAAGCATTCAAAGCCAGAAGATTGGTCTGATCAGAAAATTCTTGAACCATCGTCAGAATATTCGTGATGTTGTTCGAGTTCTCACTCAATTTTTGCACAGTCCCTTGAAAACTATTGACCAATTCACGAATGGAGCGTACTTGCTCCAATACCTTCATTAATTCATTACCGGAATTACGAACGTCCCTCATATTTGAGCTGTTATGCTCATTTAACATTCCTGTACTTTTTGCGACGCCGTCAATTGAACAGGTTGCTTCTTGGCTAGACTGGAACACCAGTTGAGCTTTCTCTTCCTGACGAGTAACTGAAATAGATGCTTGAGAGAGGACTTTTTGTAACCGCGTTGCACTTAAAGCAACACTGACGCTTCGGCGTCTAGACTCAGAAATCATTTTTTTCAGGCTTTCTGAAAATTGATTATAACTCCCTGCCATTTCCGAAATTTCATCATGTGTATACTCAGGTAATGTGGCCGAAATATCGCCATCATTTTCTTTAATCTGCTTTAAAACATGAGTAATCGATAAGATAGGGCGCAAAAACAGATGACGCATAAAGAAGATGCTAAATAAAGCGACTGAAAACGCGAAAAGAAATGTCGCAGCAGCAAATTTTTTGAGACCTTCTAGCTTTTCAATTAATTCTACACTGACTTTACTATCAAGATTTAGTTCTAAAATAAACTGAGTAATTTCATTTAAGTAAGAATATCCAATAACTAATAAAATAAGATAAGGAGTGAGAAGAAATAAAACATTCCCTATTACTTTTTTTGTTAAGGAATTAAAAAACATACGCTCAATCGTTTTATATAACACTTGCTCGCTCTCATTTTATTATTATAGACAGACAGTTAATTCGCCAACCTGAATAGCAGATTAATACTAAATATAATTGTAGCAGAGCTTTAAAATAAGTAATTGATCCTAAGACAACTTAGGACTAAAAACCCCATTATTACGACTGAAGTATTAAGCAGCTGAACCCATAATGAGGTTCATGCTATCTATCTGGATACATGCTACCTCCAACTAAGCCATATACTTCTCTCTTTAAAGTACTGACGCCATTGAGAGTAACCTGAACAGTGAAGAGCCACTCTGTCCCAAAAGGCCGGAGAATGGTTGAACTCATGCAGATGGCAAAGCTCATGAATAATCACATAATCCATTGCTGCTTCATCCGCCATAATTAACCGCCAATTCAAAGCGATCTCGCCTTTTGCAGAACAGCGCCCCCACATACTCTTAAAGTTACCAACACTTACTTTTGTAGGATATAAGTTTATTTCTTTTGCTAACGCTAACGTTCGTGGTACTAAATACTCTTCAGCCTTTTGTGCAAGCCATCTTTGCAATAACAGATGTGTTACATCTGCGGCTGCTTTACGAGTACGGTTGTTAATATTTACCTTAAAGAGCTCTTGATCAAACCCAACGTTATTTTTCTCTGCGCTCTTGCACATGATCAAAGGAAAATCACGTCCACGAAAACGAACCTCTCCGGATTCATACGGAATTATCTGGTGTGTATTAGTTCTTACTAGCTGTGCTGTAATATGCTTCGTTATCCATGTATAACGCTGCTCAATAAACCGTTGAACCCAAGACTCAGGCGTTCCTAATGGAACACGCACTGTTACCTGGCCTTGTTTAATTTCTACAGAAGCCGTTTTACGTCGAGGGCTTTGAATAACCACAGGTATTATTTCCTGCCCATCCAAATTAATAGCACAATTAATCAATAGAACCTCTAACAACATCTTGTTTTTTCAAACGCTTAATTTCTCTTTTCAACTGCCGATTACAACTAATAAACAAGACGACATTTTGTTCAGTCTGATAGCTTTCTGGCACATAACGTATTTGCTGGTAAAGCACACTCCAATCCTCTAGCCGAGCCCGTAGCATAGGCAAAGACCGAGCAACACGCTGACTGTAACTTGTTACCGTTTCGCCCACTTCTCTCTGCAAAGATGATGTGACTGCACTTAATACTAAAGACACCGCTATAACCTCTTGGTCAACGGCATTTATTTTGCGCGAAGGCACCCTTAACAGCGCCCAGATAACAACCACTAGAACAGCACCAACCGGAACGAACAACAACAGTAACATTTTAAGAATACTAATTTTCCCAAACCAGTCCTGCAGCAAGCTATTTTGCTCTTCATGATAGCCAAGCACCCATCGATGCCAGTTATAATTCAATGCATCATAACGAAGACTCCAAGTTTTCAGCCACGGTAAACTTTGCTGCATTCGGTAAGTAGCAAATGCATTATCAGACATAAACTCTGGTGAATCTAAAAACAGCTCATCAAAAGGCAGTGTCACTCTTTCTGGTGCTACTGCAGCGGTAGGATCAACCCTCACCCACCCTTTTCCATCTAGCCATGCTTCTACCCACGCATGAGCTTCATATTGACGGACCAGCATATACTTTTCATAAGGGTTCCATTCACCACCCAAGTAGCCCGCTACAACACGAGTAGGAATGCCAGCAAGCCTTAAAGTAAACGCAGTAGCATTTGAAAAATGCTCACAAAAGCCCTCTTGAGTCGTAAAAAGAAACTGGTCAATTCGATCACCTGACAGTTTTTGAGGAGACAGCGTATAGCTGAACGTTTCGTTAAAACGCTGTAAAAGTGCCGATATTATCTGCTCTTGCGAAAGTCCAGCAGCTAACCACTTCGTAACCATCGCTCTCGTCATGGGGTTACCACTTTTAGGTACACTCAAGTAACGAGCTCGATTAAGCAAAGGACTACCATCATAAGCACCTGTCAGATCAGCCTTAGCACGATAAAAAAGCCTTTCATAAATAGGCGAACCAGCTTTAAAGGTTCCATCGCTAAACTGTAATATTTCGGCTGAAGATAAACCACTGGAATAATCTAGCGCGAACAACCATGGGTTCGCAGAAGGCTCCGCAATCACTTGGTACTCTACTAAGCCCTTACCTTCTTTATTGCTGCTTTTATTAGCGCCTTTATTAATGCTCTCTTGTGTCATCGACCAACGCTGGCCATCAAACATAGGATAAGTCATCGCTCGCCAATAACGCTCCGTACTCGCAGGCGGCACCCCAGTAGAAAAGCTAACACGAAAAGCAACACTATCAGAGCGAGTCAACTGGCTAATATTTCCTGGCTCCATACCATCAGACAAGCCTGTTTTTGCTACCGAGTTGTGATATTGAATACTCCATAAAGGAGAAATTCTGGGAAATATTAAAAAGAGAATGAGCATAAGAGGCATTGACTGTAACAAGATCAATACACTTTTTTTCAAAGGAAAAACAAACCAACTTTTTTCGTTAGGATGGTGCATCATCGTCAAGGCAGAAAAAACGGCCATGAGTGACACCCCACCATAAATCGCTGCAGCTATAGACTGATCAAACAAAAAACCAACAGCTGCAATAAAGCATGCAACCAGTATTAGCACCCAGCCATCGCGCCGGGTTCTTAGCTCCAAAACTTTTAGTATCGCACCGGCAATCAATAAAGATGACAGACCAGCTAACCCCTGACTTACCGAAGCATAAATAAGCACTCCTGCTATAACACAAACAACCAGTAACCTTCGCCCCCAAGCCGGCAGCTCAGGGCGCTGTAAAAAGAGACTAATACCAACCCAGCTAATGATACACAAAGCAACAAAAGTTAACCAAAGAGGAACATACGCAGCTTGCGGTGCTATCACGACTAATAGCATGATTAATAACCACTTTCTGGAAGGTATCGACAATAGCGTCACGGAGGAGTTAGTCGACATTTTCACCCTCTATGCCGTACAAGGCCAACTGCTTTAATACCTTTATGTTGTGCTTTTCTCCAGTTGAAGGTTCAAGCGTTACATTCGGTAGTCGCAATCCATATTGAGCCTGGCTCTGAGTTAACTGTATTGACCAATAACACATACACGACAACCTCTGCTCTACGCTTAACTCAGGCCAGGCGCTCCAATCAAGCCACAACTCATCACTGGCACTTCCTTGATATGATTTCACCTGTAAACCATAGCCTTTGGCATAAGCCTTCCAAGCAATACTGTTCTTTGCAGCACCTGGGTAATAAGGAGTGAGTGCTTCAAACTCATCATCGCCTTTTGCCGCTGTTACATTATCTCGGCTATCCCTGCCCACAAATGAATCTAATTGCCCCCCTTCGATAGATTTAGGGTAGACCAACGCTGTTTGGTCAAAACGCAACCAACTCCATGCCCGAAATAGCCCCAATGGGTACAAAGAACAAATACGAAATAACTCCGCACGTTGCCACCCTCTTTTCGAACACAAGTAAGGAACTTCAATGCTATGAGCTACATTTTTCTCTAGATCAACGCTAATCTGAGCATTATTATTAAAACCTAAATTTAGCTGATACATGGCGCGAGCAGAGTGTAATTGGTAACGAAAATACGCTATGTCATTCGCAAACGTTGGCTCTGGCGATAAAGCGTTGATTTTTAGGCCCGATAGATTTGCATAGGTATGCAAGATCGCCGTCACAAATAGTGATAAGAGAGTAAAACAAACAGCGTAGGCAAGATTGTTTTGATAATTAACAGCTAACAACAATATAAGTAAAACAACAACGAGATAAGCCATGCCCGCCATTGTCGGCAAAATAAATATTCGATTTTGAGTTAGTGTAACAGACCTTTGTGCAGGGTATCGATTGACTAACCATGACTTTACTCGCCCCTTAACCCGCTTCGTCTTTCTCATGGTCAACCCAGCACATCAACTTGTGAAAGAATACTCCTAACAGAACCAGATTCACTTTCATTTCTTAGTAATAACCGGTGCTCAACTACTGCACCAAAGACCTGCTGCACATCATCTGGCATTAAATAATCCCGATTCGACATATACGCCCAAGCTTTAGCCGCTTGTATCAGCGCCAAAGCACCACGTGGAGAGAGCCCTAATACAACCTCATCTGAGTCTCGGCTAAACTGCGCCAACCGTTGTACATAATCTAATACAGAATCAGATACTACAACTTGCGAGCAAGCCTCCTGCAGTTGAATCAATAACGAGCTATCGATACATACGCAAAGTTGCTCAATATCACGTCGTGTATCACCATGCTTGAGTAACTCTTTCTCTGTTTCAGGGTCAGGGTAGCCTAGAGATATTCGCATCAGAAAACGGTCAAGTTGTGACTCAGGTAACGGAAAAGTACCAAATTGGCTCACAGGGTTTTGTGTAGCAATAACAAAAAAGGGGGTTGGTAACTGCCGCGTAACACCTTCCGATGAGACCTGGCCTTCTTCCATTGCTTCTAAAAGTGCGCTTTGGGTTTTGGGAGTAGATCGGTTAATCTCATCCGCTAATAATAATTGCGTAAAGACTGGCCCTGGATGGTAAACAAAACTACTTTTTTGTTGGTCAAAAATTGCGCCACCTAAGATATCTGCCGGCAGCATATCGCTAGTAAACTGAACTCGCTGATAATCCAAACCAAACACATGAGCGAGCGTTTGAGCCAAGGTCGTTTTACCCATACCGGGAAGATCTTCAATAAGTAAATGTCCACGAGCCAACATACAAGCAACCGCTAACCTGACTACTTCCTCTTTTCCTAAAACTACTGAAGAGATAACACTCACCAGATGCTCAACCCTATCTCGCATAATTAACCTCTACCTGATATACACTTACAAAATGTAACTAACCAAAGTCTTTAATAAAGACTAAGTGTAGTGCTATAAAAGAAAGTCGGCCTGAAAAATAAGACAAAAAAAACGCAGCCAAAGCTGCGTTTATTCCGAATCTGGTTTTACTTAGTGCTGATGACCACCTTCGCCATGTACATGGCCATGAGAAGCTTCTTCTTCTGTAGCAACACGCACTTCCATTACTTCTACAGCAAAAGTCAGTGTCTGACCCGCAAGAGGGTGATTACCGTCTAACGTAATGCCGTCTTCTTCAACACTCATAACAGTCACAGGCTGCTCACCCCAAGGGGCTTGTGCCATAAACTGCATACCAGGCTGGATATCTTCTACGCCTTGAAAATTTTCATGATCAACTTTCTGAACCAATTCATCACGCAATGGACCGTATGCTTGCTCAGGCTCAACAGTTACTTCCAGCTTGTCACCAACCTGCTTACCCAACAACGCATTTTCCAAACCAGGAATGATATTGCTTGCACCACCCAAGTAAGCCAGTGGCTCTTGACCTTGAGATGAATCAAGCACTTCGCCTTGGCTATTCGTTAGTGTGTAATGAATGGTAACAGCTGAATTTTCAGCAATCTGCATGAGAAACTCCCAAAAAATATAATTAATAAATAGCCGGAGGCTCAGAATATGTCGTCAGACTGCCAACAAACCCAAAATATCCGTACTGGAATCAGGCGTAATCCTACCCTGCAGATTTACAAACGTCTAGCCTGAGAACCCCCTATCTCTCTTGATAAGCAGCATATCTGGCAGGCCTTACGTAACAATAGAGAAAATAGTGAATGACAGTTCAATAAATAGGAATTTTTCCTATCTTATTGGCATCGATAATTAAGTAAGATGTTTCAATAGGTATATATAGAGAGGAGTTTTACTTGTTATGGATAACATTTGCCCTGATTGCCAAAGCTTAATGACAAGCAAGCATCAAAAATCGCACGATTTTTTATCATTGATCAGTACGCTACCTAATAGTCAGCTTTATAAATGCACGGCATGTCATGCATACCTGCATTGCTATGACTTCAAGTGGGAAGTGCTGATTGAGGGCTATTATGGCAAGTTCTCGGATAACATGACCTCGACTCAACAAGCGCTGGTCGCTGTTTAAAAACGCCTCTATACGAACAGAACATCCGCTACTAAAAACCGCTCTTCATCAAGAGCGGTTTTTTGTTGCAGATTTTAAAGAGGTTTATAACTAATTCAGATCAGACTTGCTTTAGCTCAAAGAAGCGATTGAAAACACGAATAGTATTAACGAGATCTTCAGTACCTGCTAATTCTCTGATCGAGTGCATAGCCAACTGAGGCACCCCAATATCAAGCGTTCTCACACCAATTTCTGCTGACGTAATTGGTCCAATAGTACTGCCACACCCCATATCTGAGCGCACAACAAACTCTTGCACTGGCACGTTATCTAATGCCGCTAACATACGAAACTTTGAGCTCGTTATATCTGACGTTGCGTAACGTTGATTAGCATTTATCTTAATCACAGGCCCTTGATTAAGTATAGGTCCGTGATTAGCGTCATGCTTATCTGCAAAGTTGGGATGAATCCCGTGTGCATTATCAGCCGATATCATCATAGATCTTGCTAACATTCGGCTGCGGCTTTCTGCATCAGGCTGCAACCGTTCGAACAGTTGCTCCAACATTGGCCCCTGTGCACCAGCTGCACTCATGCTTCCGACCTCTTCATGATCTGTACAGACCAATAAAGCCCCTTCTCCACTAGCGGTCTCTAGTAAAGCCTCTAACCCCATAAAACAACTCAACAAATTATCCAAGCGCGCAGAAGCTAAAAACTCTTGTTGCAAGCCTATTAGTGCTGCAGATTGAGTATCATATAACGACAGCTCATAGTCCAAAACACTAGATACATTCTCACCGCTTTTTTCTAGTTGAGTCTTTAATAGTGCCCGAAAGTCAGGCTTCTTATCACTTTGCCCTAGTAGTGGAGGTAAAAAGGTTTGCGCATTGATAGCCCGGCCGCTATTAGCTTCACGATCCAGATGAATAGCCAAACTCGGAATAATAGCTATTGGGGTTTCAAAATTAATTAATGCAGAAGCCAGCTCACCTTCTCCATAAACAAAACTGACGCGACCAGCAAGAGAAAGGTCTCTATCAAACCACGGCGCTAGTAATACACCCCCGTATACCTCAACACCCAGCTGAAAGTAACCATGTTTATGCACTTCAGGATTAGGTTTAACACGCAAACAAGGTGAATCAGTGTGCGCACCGAGCATCCTGAAACCTGATTCTGTTAACGACCGATTCTCGGGCATTTTCCAAGCAATAATTGACGAGTCATTACGCGTCATAACATAATGCCCACCGGCTTCTAGCTGCCAACTATCTTCTTCATTCAGCACTTTATAGCCCGATTCGACCAGACGATTTGTCATCTGCTGAACCGCATGAAACGGCGTTGGTGACCTATTTAGAAAGCCAATTAATTGTTTAAGTGTTTTATTTTTCTTATTCATTATCCATCTCGCTACGTTCCATAATATCAAGTAACTCTACTTTAAAAATCAACGTTGAGTTCGCAGGGATTGACTCAGACGGGCTCGTAGCACCATAAGCAAATTTTGCAGGAATATAAAGCATCCAAATATCTCCTTGCTGCATTTTCAATAGCGCTTCCTGCCAGCCTTTAATTACTTTCTGTAAAGGGAATACTGAAGGTTTACCTCGTGTATAAGAACTATCAAAAACAACACCATCAACACCTGTACCTTCATAATGGACGGAAACAGAACTCTGAAAAGTGGGTTGCTCGCCATCACCTGTTTGTAAAATTTTATATTGAACACCTGAAGGCAACACGAGCACACCTTCACGCTTTAGATTTTGCTCTAGAAAAGCACTACCTGCTTTACTGGTTTCATCATTCAGAGCCTTTGCCATCAACTGCTGGCGAAAAGCCTCTTTCTCGGGATCTTCTCCACAACCGCTCAGAAATAAACTAGAGACAAACATCAGCGGAATAAGTAGTGATTTCATTTGGAACCTTATAGAGTAAATGAATTAAAGCATTGATTTTACATTAGACAGGCCGATAGCTACACTCAGATTAGATGATCTATGGAACAATCAATTAGTCTTCCTGTCATAACATTAATTGAATTAAAAGCAGACTAGATAATATGTTGAAAGGTTTACGTAACTCTCTTGCCCTATGTTTGTTAACACCACTCGTTGCTTTAGCAACTGCTGATATTACGCAATTGCGTCCAGAAGCAGTGCACCAGCAGACTATGAAAGATATTATCAGTTCCTTAAATATCGGCCATTATAATAAAATTAATGTTGATGATACGCTCTCCAGCGGCCTGTTAGATAAATACCTATCCGAACTGGATTCATCACGCAGTTATTTTTTTCAAAAAGACATCAACGATTTTGAAGCATACCGCTATCAAATTGATGATTCGATTCTTGCCGGTAACTTAGATAGCGCATTTGCTATCTACAATCGCCAGCAAGAGCGCGTTGTTGAACGACTCAGTTGGACTATTAATAGATTAAAAGATCCGACTCCCTTCAATTTCGCGCTGAATGAGACATTAGATACAGACCGTGAAAATGACCAATGGGTTACGTCACAAGAAGAGATGAACGACCTTTGGCGCAAACGAATTAAAAGCGCCATTTTAAATTTAATGTTAGCCGACAAGTCTGAACAAGAAGCGAAAGCGACGTTGATCAAACGTTATTCTAATCAGCTAAAACGCCTTAAACAAAATAAAAGCGAAGACGTATTTCAACGTTTCGCCAACGTTTTCACTAAATATTTTGATCCACACACTTCATATTTTTCACCTCGCAGTTCAGAAAATTTCAAAATAAACATGAGCTTATCTCTTGAGGGGATTGGCGCTGTATTGCAAAGCGAAAACGAGTTTACCAAAATTGTACGCTTAGTTCCTGCAGGACCTGCGGATAAAACAGGACAGTTAAAACCTGCGGACTTAATTGTCGGCGTTGGCCAAGAAGACGGGGAAATTGAAGACGTAGTCGGGTGGCGTTTAGATGATGTGGTCGACCTTATTCGTGGCCCTAAAGATTCGGTCGTACGGCTTGAAATCATCCCTTCTGATAGCGAAGACAAAGCAGGCCGAAAAACTATTTCTATCAAGCGCAATACCGTTGCACTTGAAGAGCAAGCAGCACAAAAACGTATTCTTGACGTTAAATACAACAACAAAGATTATAAGCTCGGTGTAATCGACATCCCTGCTTTTTACATTGATTTTGCCGCACTTCAGCGCGGTGATAAAGATTATAAAAGCACCACCCGAGATGTTGAAAAGCTGATAACTGAGCTTCAAGCTGAAGCAGTAGACGGCCTTATAATTGACCTTAGAAACAATGGTGGCGGCTCGTTGCGAGAAGCGAATGAACTAGTCGGCTTATTCATTGATCGCGGCCCAACGGTTCAAATCAGAGACCCTAACGGGCGTGTTGATATCCTTGGTGATTTCAACCCGAAAATTGCCTATAACGGCCCACTCGCTGTCGTCGTTAATCGCCTAAGTGCTTCGGCATCAGAAATCTTCGCCGGTGCTATTCAAGATTATCAACGCGGTGTGATTGTTGGTAATCAGACTTTTGGTAAAGGCACAGTACAAACGCTACAGGCGTTAGGACACGGCCAACTTAAACTTACGCATGCGAAATTCTATCGGATTTCAGGTGAAAGCACTCAGCATAAAGGAGTTGTTCCGGACGTTTCCTTTCCTGAGGTTTATGACACCACTGAGATTGGTGAAAGTGCGCTCGATGGAGCTCTCCCTTGGGATCAAGTGAAAGAAGCTCGCCATGGTTTTTACAAAGGAATCGCTTCTTTTAAAGATGAGCTAAATAAACGCCATACACTTCGTACCAGCAACCAGCCCGACTTTAACTTTTTACGTGAGCAGATAGCTCGCCAGTCAGAAGCTAAAAAAGATGATTCTTTCCCACTGAATGAAATCAAGCTATTAGCAAAACGCGACCTAGCAGATAAATGGCAAGTAGATGCCGAAAACAGAAGACGCTTAGCAAAAGGAGAGCAGCCGATTACCAAACTAGCTGACCTTGAAGCACTTCTAAAAAAAGATGACAAAGGCCGCCCTATCACAGCGGGATCTGAAGCAATTCTGCAAGAAAGCGGGAAAATTCTTCTAGATATGGCCGACTTAACAAAACAACTTATTACTACTTACAATCCACAATAACACTGGGTCAATACGGATATGGCGCTCAAAAAAACATTGATACTCTCTATAACCCTACCCCTAATCCTTGCTGGATTAGGAGTAGGAGGCTATGTGGTTTATCAAAAAATGGACGCCCAACATAAACAAAATAGCAAAGAGTTAGAACGTTTTGGCTATGAGATGGTCGCCACTTCTCGCAGTATGGAAACAACTGGGAAGTTAGGCGCAGTACAGCTACCTCCGACATTTGATCTGGATAAACTAACACCGACGCAAAAAGTCATTCATGGCCTTATGCGTGACAAAGACGGCTTGCTAGATGAAAATAAAGTGCTGCAAAGTGAAATCGAAAAGCTTGAATCACAAATCAAAGAACTAACCGCATACAAAGAACTGAATGAACACTTTGCTCCTCAAAAACTAAAAGATGAGCTCAGATCGGTTGAACGACAGCTAAAAGCTTTCTTAATACGTAGCCCTGATGCGGATCGCTTTAGCACCATGCAGATCGAAATCATGTCAGCTGCAGGCGCTGCAGAGTACAAAGCTTACATTACACGTAATCGCTTAATGCTTTCCGAAGATATGAAACTAGCAGTTATTAGTGATTACTTACCCGCTTATGCCTTTTGTGTTGGCGATGGTGTTGAAATAGCCGCTAACTCCAGGACAGAAGAGCGTAAACTTGCTAACTATTTTCGAACTGAAGATTCATCTTCTTTATCTGAAGTACTATTTCAAGATTTATCCTCTGTTCTCGCTCCGTGCCAGCTATCCGTACGCAAAAAACTGGACAACGACAAGGTATAAATATAAATACCCCTACCTACACTCCACTCGATTATGTATAATATGCCCTCAAATTTCTCTAATGCGTAACTGCTAGCCAGCAATACAATTACGCATTATATAATCTGACCCTGTAAGCTGGCGTTACAGGTTACGTGCCGAATTTTTTACTATCCTCGGCCACAATATATAGGACACTTTCATGAGCGAAAGCTTTGCAG
>JAWUYS010000128.1:0-21825 GCA_034110685.1 Neptunomonas sp. | reverse complement strand
ACTCATCTGGCTGCAAAACCGGGCACCAACTACCAATCTGAAAACCTTGAAAAGATGTTAATTATCAAGGACTTAAAAACCAGCATCTTCTCATCTCAACCACCCTTTTTGGTGGCTTCCTTGGGAAGAGGTGCGCATTCTACAGACACCCCCAAAGGAGTCAACACCCTAACCTAAAAAAACTCATTTATTTGTAATAAAAGCCCTAAAACAACAAAGGCGCCACGAGGGCGCCTTTATTTAGCAGGTTAAACTACCTAGCTTGAAATCCCAGCCAATAGACTTAGCATCTATAAACTGCAATCTAATTCATCCAAGGATAGAGAAACTACTTATTACGTCCTTTTTTAATCTCTTTAACATGCTTCTGGAAACGTACTTTTTTCCTTTGCTGCCTTGGAGTTAACTTATTGCGCTTTCCTGCAAACGGGTTCTCACCTGTTTTAAATTCAAACCTTACTGGCGTCCCGTGTATCTTAAGCACCTTTATAAACTTATTTTTCAAATAGCGCTTATAGGACTCAGGAAGATGCTCTGTACGATTACCATGCACAACAATAATTGGGGGGTTTGAACCACCTTGGTGGGCATAACGTAACTTAATGCGACGACCCGCCACTTGAGGCGGCTGGTGATCTGCAACAATATCCTCAAGCAAAAGGGTCAGACGATGCGTTGCCCACTTGGCCATTGCACTCTCATAGGCCTCATTTATAGAGGCATACATCTCACCTACGCCACTACCGTACAATGCTGAAATAAAGTGAAAACGAGCAAATTCAGCAAAGCCCAATCGACGATGTATTTGCTCTTTTACTTCTTTCTTTTCTTCATCAGTCATGCCATCCCATTTATTGATAGCTATAACCAAAGCACGCCCGGTCTCTAACACAAAGCCAAGCATGTGCAAATCTTGATCACTTAGACCCTGGCGCGCATCAATCACTAAAACAACAACATTGGCATTTTTGATAGCTTGCAGAGTTTTAATGATCGAGAACTTTTCTACTACCTCGGTAATATTTTTTCTACGCCTTACACCCGCCGTATCAATCAGCGTATAAGGCTGCCCATCACGTTCGTAAGGAATATAAATACTGTCACGCGTTGTTCCTGCTTCATCAAATACAATGACGCGCTCTTCACCCAACAAGCGATTCACCAGTGTAGACTTACCTACGTTAGGCCTTCCTACAATCGCTATACGCACGCTATCGTCACGCCCATCAAATGGCATATCAACATCTTCAAAGCCTGACAAGCACTCTTCAGTTAATATTGTCACCCCACGGTTATGCGCTGCCGCAATAGGTATGGGATCACCCATACCAACGGTATGAAAATCAGACATAGCGATATCAGGATCAAGTCCATCGGTTTTATTAACAACCAGATACACTTTCTTTTCAGTTCTTCGTAAATGCTCAGCAATCATAGAGTCTGCCGGCATTAAACCAGCCCGACCATCAACCATAAAGAAAACTACATCAGCCTCTTCAATAGCCTGTAAAGACTGTCGCGCCATTTCGTGATCAATACCTTGCTCATCACCGGTAATACCTCCGGTATCGATAACAATGTACGCCTGCTCACCGATCTGCCCCTCACCGTATTTGCGGTCACGAGTCACTCCTGGCATATCAGCCACAAGTGCATCACGACTCTTAGTCATGCGGTTAAATAAAGTAGACTTTCCAACGTTGGGACGACCAACCAGTGCAATAACAGGTAGCATTAAGTATTACCAAAAAATTAAATAGCAGCTGCTTTGAATCCCAAAGCAGCTGTTTGAATTAAAACGGCTGATCAATTCAGTGTCAGCGCTAATAAACGACCCGCATCCGTGAGCACATAAAGCGTATCACCTTTGACCTTCATATCACCCACTAAGCGAGAACCTGCATCGTAACGCGCAACAAAATGACCATCGATTTGAGAAATAAAATGTACATATCCCTCAACATCACCCACCGCTACCGCATTTCCTATAACAGCGGGTGCTGTAATTTGACGATTTTCTAGCTGATCCTGCTTCCATACACTCGCCGCGCTACGTGCATCAAGAGCCTGCACATGATCGCCTGATTCACTCACATAAATATTGCCAAACCCTGCAGCAAGACTATGATAGCTCGACATTTTTTTTGCCCACAATGTTTGCGCATTAAAAGGATTAATAGCGACGACATTGCCTTGAAAACCTGGGATGTAAACAACGTTTTCAAATAATAATGGACGGCCATCAACATCCGTCATTCTCTCTAATTCAGAACGTCCCTGAGCCAAAGAAACAGTTTGCTCCCATAAAACTGCGCCCGTCTCATTATCTAAGGCAATAAACTTGCCGTTATCCAACCCTGCCAATGTAACATCTGATGCAACCAAAGGAGAGCTAGTACCGCGCAACGTCAAACGTGGAGCAAGGCTATCATAAGCCCAACTCTCACTCCCTACTGAAGCATCAAGCGCCACTATTTTGCCGTTAATCAACTGAACAACAACGAGGCTTTTATTTAGCTGAGGCTCTGCAACAACTTCAGCAGAAAGCTGCTTTCTCCACAGTTCAGCGCCCGTTTTAGCGTTTAGACAAATAACTTCCGCTGACTCAGTAACAACCACAAGCTTATCAGCGCCTGCCCCAATACCCGCAAGCAAAGGAACATCCAGATCAACAGACCACTGTCGCGATCCTGTTTCTACGTTGAAGGACGATATATCCCCCTCCACTGAAGAAGTATAAATATAATCACCACTAATCGCCGGGACTATTTGATGAAATTTATCACCCAAGTCTCCGCCGATATCTGCTGACCAGCGCACAACAACTTTCTTTTCAGCAGAAAAATCTACTAGCTTATTCGGCTCAACTTCATCCGAACTACTCCATAACCCACAACCAGACAAAGCAAGAGAAACCAATGATACAAAAGCTATCCGACGAAACATATTTTATCCCTCTTCAGACACAGCCAAATCTTCAAGCTTCATATTAAGCAAAGGATTGCTCCCCGCATTGGCTGATGCTTTCAACGCTTGCTGGTATGCATCACGCGCTCCAGAACTTTTCCCGCTAGCAAGCAATAGGTCTCCCTTAAGCTCATAAACACTACCGCTAAACTCTTTGGCATTCAGCCCATTTATAGTATCTAATCCTTTTTCGAATTCACCCATCGCTTGATAAATTCGAGCTTTACGAAGCAGCGTTATATTGCGCATCTCCGCACCCGGCTCATGCACTAAAACCCACTCAAGCTCATCAAGTGCTTTTGAATAATCTTTTTGATAAACGGCAACCTTAGCAACTAGCAACGCTGCAAATCTCGCGTATTCAGTTTTTTCGTAATCTGCTTTAAGCTGCTGAGCAAGATGCTGGCTAGTAACAATTTGCCCTTCATCACCAGAACTAACTGCTCCAGAAACCGCATCCAAAAGATTTTGATACGTTATAGAGGCATTTTCAGCATCCGTAAGCTGCTTCTGCTGCCATGTTTTCCAAGCGAAAACAGCGCTCAAGGAAAGAGCGATCATGAACAGAAGTGACTTACCGTTTTCTTTCCACCAACCCTTTAGCGCTTCTACTTGCTCTTCTTCTGTTCGCATCTCAGCCACAACAAATCTCCAATTCAATAATCAAGGTTTAGCTCTGCTTAACAACTGCCCACTGCTGAGCTACTACCACTGGTAACTCTTGCAAAGGAATTTGAGCACTAGACTCCGCCCCATTCCATAACACACCAACAACACCAGCTTCGCTCTTTTGTATTAACAAAATCAAACGAGCACCTGTTTGTCGGGCTTTATTATTAATATTTTTTAGACCTGCACAATGAGTTCTTATTCGCAGGTCAGGGACTGCATCACGCAGCACTTCACTACATCGAATAACATCCCCTTGAACCTCTTTTGATTGCGCAGCGATATACAAATCAAAAGAGTCTTTTTCTGATTCAGGAACCGCATCTAACGTTTCCAGCAACAAAACCAAACGTTCAATGCCCATTGCAAAACCAACAGCAGGCGTTGCCTTGCCGCCCAATTGCTGCACCAAGCCATCGTAGCGGCCGCCGGCACAAACAGTTCCTTGCGCTCCCAGCTTATCAGTTACCCACTCAAAAACAGTTTTACAGTAATAATCTAAACCACGAACAAGGCGAGTATTTATTTCATATTTTATGCCAGCCTGATCTAACAACTCAGTTAAGCGTGCAAAATGCTCTTTAGAATCATCATCCAGATAATCAGACAACACAGGCGCATCCGCTAAAATTGCCTGCGTAGACTCACTTTTACTATCAAGAATACGTAAAGGGTTAGTTTTTAAACGGCGCTGACTATCTTCATCAAGACGCTCAAAATATCCATTCAAATAGGCAACAAGGTCTTCTTTATATTGCTGACGACTCTCATTGCTACCTAGCGAATTCAGCTGCAAGGTAACAGCATCTAGAATCCCCAAATTTTTCCATAAGCGAGCACTCAACATAATAACTTCAGCATCTATATCTGCCGAAGACATTCCGAATGTCTCAACGCCTATCTGATGGAATTGGCGATAACGGCCTTTTTGAGGCTTTTCATAACGAAACATTGCACCCTGGTACCACAAGCGCTGAGTCTGATTAAACAATAATCCATGCTCTTCGCCCGCACGCACGCAACCTGCGGTACCCTCTGGACGCAAGGTTAAGCTTTCGCCATTACGATCATCAAAGGTGTACATCTCTTTTTCTACAATATCGGTCACTTCACCAATCGAGCGCTTAAAGAGTTCCGTCTGCTCAACAATAGGCATACGGATCTCATCATATCCATAACTGGATAAAACAGCTTTAACCTGGCGCTCCAAATACTGCCAAACAGGCGTTGCATCTGGAAGAATATCGTTCATCCCGCGGATGGCTTTAACTTTTGCCAAACTGTGTACTCTCTTTCTAAAAACTTTAATTCAATGGAAGCGAAAACTTCGCTACATTTTTACTACTAAAAGGTTTGAGATCAATAACAGTCTCATTGTAAATTACCTGATCTATAGCAGACACTCGGCCAATCAATACTCTCAAAGGCTCTTTGCCTGAAAGTTTCAAAGACTGCCCTTTTTTACGCAAGTTGTTAAATATAGTTTTACCATCTGCATCTTTTACAGTAAGCCAACAGTCCGCTGTAAAAGTCATCTTTAACTTATCAATAACAAGTGACTGAGTAACAACACTTTCTAGAGACGTTTTTTCAATAGACTCGGCAGTCGATGTTACAGCGCTAACTTCAGGCGACGTAACAACTCCAGAGCCAAGCTCACCTTGAAGCTTTGATATATCCGCAGCAGACAAATTCACAGGCTCTTCAACAGCAACCTGCTCAACACCGATCTCAGCTACAGCAACAACTTCCTCAGAGAAAACCTCTTCAGAGACAACCGTATCGTCTAATGTTGGTAATTTTAATGCGTTATCACCAGTTGTTTCCGTCACAACTGAAACAACGGGAGCCAAACCATCCACTGGCGCCAAACTATATTGTGTTTTCCACCACCAACCAACAGCAGCCACAATCATCAACAGAAATAGCCAGCCTGACCAGCGCATGACGGGGTCGCCAAGCTTTACTTGCTGCTGCATCTTAGATACCGAGCGGATAGGATCCTTTTTGGAAGACACCCCTTGCGCTTGATCAAACATTTCAATTAATGCAGTTCCGTCAATACCAACAATTTTTGCAAAAGCGCGAATATACCCACGAGCA
This sequence comes from Neptunomonas sp., assembly GCA_034110685.1. Classification (GTDB taxonomy): domain Bacteria; phylum Pseudomonadota; class Gammaproteobacteria; order Pseudomonadales; family Balneatricaceae; genus Neptunomonas. The sequence continues at coordinate 16,086 of JAWUYS010000128.1, read as the reverse complement.
AAAACAAGGCTCGGAAGTTTTTCATAAGCGCTCTCTTCAATCCACTGTATATAACGTACAGGTAGATGTAACTCATCAGCTATTGCTTGCTGGCTATAGCCTTGCGACTCTCTCGCGACAAGCAAACTTTCACCAGGTAGCTGAATACCACTTTCTACTATGCTTTCATCTGGAACACTGCTCACCTAGCTGACTCCTTATATTTTTTATATTCGTCAGATTCTGGATAAAGATTCTTCAACAAAAGAGTATATGTCGTCGCCAAGGATACCTTACTGTTCTCCCGCGCCAACTGAATCCCAACCCACAAACTTTTCGCAGAGTGATTTATTTTCTTAGCGTTAATAAGCCCCGTAAACTGCGAGTAATATTCCTCTGCTTTAGGAATATTTTGGCTCATTAAATAAAGTTCTGCCAATTCAACTAATGCTAAAGGCCGTATACCACCGGTTTTAAGAGACCGCTCAAAAGAATGAATAGCAACATCAGTTCGCCCAGTTTTCAAATAACAACGGCCTAAATTCTCAAACGTTTGCGGTCTATTATTATAAAAAGGATCTTCTGTCGCTTTGGATAACTCGACACATGCTTCCTGATAACGATTTTCAGAAAACAAGAATGCGCCATAATTATTATGGAACATCGCACTATCTGGCTCCAAAGAAATTGCTTTCTTATAATATTGCTCCGCCAGAGCAATCTCATCCTCTACCTGGAAAATCAAACCTAAAGCATTGTATGAAGGCGCGTATTCAGAGTTAATATCCAGCGCTTTTTGCACAGCAGACTTTGCATTGACGGAGTCACCAGACTGAAGATACTGCAAACCAAGTGTTGTATAAGCCTGCTGTGCCCCTTCAGATGAAACAGTATTTTTGTTAATAGCAACAGTTTCCGACTGCAGCCCCGTACAACCCGATAGCAGCGCTCCCATCAGCACAGCCACCAACACACGAGCTTTCTTCACGTACGGCAACTCCTTTTACATCATCAATAAGTGACTAAACAGTGCTTTCTTGAACAATCGGTATATATTTTTGACTACGGCGAGTTCTGTCTTCAACCTGACCGACTAACTGCCCACACGCTGCGTCAATTTCAGCACCTCGCGTACGCCTAACCGTGGTCATAATACCCGCTTTTAGCATCACTTGTTTAAATGCCGCAATCGCTTCTTCCGAAGGTCTCTCGTATCCTGAATTAGGAAACGGATTAAAAGGTATCAGATTTAGCTTACAAGGCAAGCGCTTAAGTAAGCGACCTAGTTCTCTTGCCTGCACTGGCTGGTCATTGATACCAGCCATCAATGTATATTCTACTGTAATAACCCGCCTATCATTAAGTCTTTCAAGGTAGCGGTTACAAGCAGCAATTAGCTCTTCAATTGGATAACGCTTATTAATAGGCACCAACTGATTTCTCAGTTCATCATTCGGCGCATGTAAAGAGATCGCCAAAGAGACATCTGTTTCTTCTATTAGCTTATCAATGCCTGGAACCACACCAGCGGTACTTAACGTCACTCGACGCTTAGACAAACCGTAGGCATTATCTTCCATCATTAATTTGATAGCGCTGACGACATTATCAAAATTCATCAACGGCTCACCCATGCCCATAAATACAACGTTAGTCACACGTCGAGGTTGAGCGGGATCCATGGGACCAAAAGACTTAATAGCAATACGTACTTGCCCGATAATTTCTGATGCAGTCAGGTTTCGATTGAACCCCTGCTTACCCGTTGAGCAAAAGCTACAATCAAGTGCGCAGCCGACTTGTGATGAGATACACAGTGTTGCTCTATCCCCTTCAGGAATTAAGACACTCTCAACACACGAACCACCATCAACACGGATAACCCACTTTCGTGTTCCATCCTTAGATACATCGTGCATAACAACTTCAGGCTCACGAATTTCAGCAACCTGGTTCAGTTTCACGCGTAACGATTTACTGATATTTGTCATATCATCAAAAGTTTCAGCGCCAAGCTGATGCATCCATTTTAATACCTGAGTTGCACGAAAGCGTTTTTCACCCAGCTCAGCGAAGAAAGCTTCCAGCTTTTCAGGACTCATCCCTAATAGATTAGTTTTGGGAATGGATTCAGTCATTATTACACCTATAAATTTAAACACATGCAGAAGAGAGCTCTCTTCCGCATGCTAGCAACAATTACTTACCGAAAAAGTAAGAAATTTCGCGTGCTGCAGAAGCAGCAGAGTCAGAACCGTGTACAGCATTCGCGTCGATAGACTCAGCGAAATCAGCACGAATAGTTCCTGCAGCCGCTTCTTTAGGATTAGTCGCACCCATCAGATCACGATTTGTTAAAATAGCATTTTCACCTTCCAGTGCCTGAACAACAACAGGACCAGAAATCATGAAGCTAACGAGGTCAGCGAAGAAAGGACGCTCTTTATGCTCAGCATAAAAACCTTCTGCTTCTTCTTTGCTTAATTGCTTAAGCTGCATTTCAACAATTTTAAGACCCGCATTTTCAAAACGAGACTCAATTTGACCAATTACATTTTTAGCCACGGCATCAGGCTTGATAATTGATAGTGTGCGTTCGATAGCCATTTGTACTTTCCCCTAAAGAGATTTCTGAAAAACGCGCCATTATACGCGAAGCTGATGACATGCCACAACAGACTACAAAAGAAACAGCCCGGTATAAACCGGGCTGTTTTGTGATTAGTCCTGTTCTTCTATCCAGGCCATCTGTATCGCTTCGAGGATTTTCTCCCCACAACGATCAGGATCATCATCAAACTCATCGAGATCCATTACTTTTTGGTAGAGATCCGGAAAACTAATTTTCAACGGATCAACATCTGAATGCTTTTCTACCAACTCAATTGCAATGTCGAGCACATCAACCCACTTAAGACTCATACACCCTCTCTTTAATGACGCTCTGAGACCTGATTGATAGTATAACGAGGAATTTCCACCACTAAATCTTTATCCCCTACACTCGCCTGACAACTCAAACGCGATTCCGGCTCCAACCCCCAAGCCTTATCAAGCATATCGTCTTCAAGCTCATCAGACTCGTCAAGAGAGTCAAAACCTTCTCTAATCAACACATGGCATGTTGTGCAGGCACAAGACTTTTCGCATGCATGCTCAATCTCAATACCGTTAGCCAACGCCGCATCACAAACCGTAACACCCGGTTCTACATCAATCACTTTACCATCAGGACACAAATCTTCATGGGGTAGAAAAATTATTTGCGGCACTTATGTAATCTCCTCAATTTCCTGAATGCTATGTCCCTGCAACGCACGCTGAATGTTTAAGTCCATTCTGCGTGATGCAAATTCATCACTCGCTTTAGCCAAATGCTCAACACCTAGCTCAATTTCGCGTGCGTCCGAACCATCGCGAACACTCTTTAACACAAGAATCTCCGCTTCTAGACCTTTACGCTCATCTTCCGTCAACAAAGCCTGCCCATCAATTTCGATCGCTTGTTCAAGTGCAGATACCAATCTATCCGCATCTACTTTTTGTTCACGCAATAAACGTTTTTGCTTATCTTCTTCAGCTGATGAATAAGACGCTTTTAACATATCAGCAATCTGCGTATCGCTTAACCCGTATGAAGGCTTAACCTGAATACTACTTTCAACACCCGTAGATAGCTCTTTGGCCTCAACGCTTAACAAACCGTCAGCATCTACCTGAAACGTCACCCTAATTTTAGCAGCACCTGCAACCATAGGAGGAATCCCCTGCAGCACAAAACGAGCTAATGAGCGACAATCTTCAACCAATTCACGCTCACCTTGTAAGATATGAACAGCCATTGCTGTTTGACCATCTTGGTAAGTCGTAAACTCTTGAGCTCTAGCAACAGGAATCGCTGTATTTCGGTGAATCACCTTTTCAACCAACCCGCCCATGGTTTCTAGTCCAAGGGAAAGCGGTATAACATCCAGCAATAACATTTCTGAATCAGGCTTATTACCTGCCAAGACATCGGCTTGAATAGCAGCACCAATAGCAACCACTCTATCGGGGTCGATATCAACATGCAGTGGACGCCCAAAAAGCAAAGTGACGCGCTCACGTACTAAAGGCACACGAGTCGAACCACCCACCATAACAATATCATTTACATCATCTAAAACGATGCCAGCATCTCTCACTACACGCTTACAAGCGCGCACTGTTTTATCAACCAGCGTAGAAATCAGTTCTTCAAACTGTAACCTAGATATAGTTACTGACACTTCTTTGCCAGCAAGTTGTAAATTCACCCAAGCCTGATCATTTAACGTAAGCTGCTCTTTAGCCTCGCGCGCCTGCTCCATGAGCTGACGAGAAAGACCTGCCGTCATTGTCATTGTCACATCTGCTTGAATTGCTAGCCACTCGGCTAAAGCTCTATCCAAATCATCGCCACCTAAGGCACTATCGCCTCCAGTCGCCAGCACTTCGAAAACGCCTTTATTTAAGCGAAGAACGGAAACATCAAAAGTACCACCACCTAAATCATAGACAAGAATAACGCCTTCATCTTTTTGATCAAGACCGTAAGCGACGGCGGCAGCTGTTGGCTCACTTAACAAGCGCAGCACTTTAATATTGGCTAAGGTTGCTGCATCTTTTGTCGCTTGGCGCTGAGCATCATCAAAGTAGGCCGGCACGGTAATTACTGCACCGGTTAATTCTCCTTGCAGTGTTTCTTGAGCGCGCTGAACTAGTACACGCAAGATATCTGCAGAAACTTCAACAGGGCTTTTTGACCCAGCCACCGTTTTAATAAACGGCATACCCCCTTGATCTTCCTCAAACTCGTAAGGAAGTACTTCACCAAAAGCAGCAACGTCTTTAATTCCGCGCCCCATTAAACGCTTTACAGACACTATTGTGTTGTACGCATCTGAGGATGCAAATTCTCGCGCACTAGCACCAACGACTGCCTCACCAGACTCCAAATAACGGACAACAGAAGGTAGTAAGTGCCCACCATTATGATCAGGTAGTGTCGCAGACTCACCGCTACGCACAGAAGCCACTAATGAGTTGGTCGTGCCTAGATCTATACCTACAGCCAATCGATGCTGATGCGGCAGAGAACTCTGACCAGGTTCGGCTATTTGTAGTAATGCCATAATTTATTTATCACCTGTTAATCGAGCTCACTTTCAACCAGCTCGATCTCTTTCTGCAATTTAACCATGAACTGCATTTTACGAACGACGGCCGCCGCTCGTTCGAGCGATTCTGGATCGCCCACAGCATAACATTCAGCAAATGTTTTTTGATATCCAAACAATTGCTGAGCAACACTATCCATAAACTTATCGAGCGCATCTTCAGGCGACGACAATGCTTTAATGTCTTCTAGATCGTCTCTAAGCGCCATTTGCTCAAACAAAAAAGCAGGCTCTAATTGGACAGAAGCCTCGCTAATTGTATCAATACCCTGCAAGTGCAATAGGTATTGTGCACGCCCTAGTGGGAATTTTAGCGTAGTGACCGCCTCATTCAGATAAGCCGTATATTGAACCGACAATCTCTTTTCACGCTCAGATAAATGAGCAAAGCGATCTGGATGTAGTGTTTTTTGCAGCTCATGAGAACGTGCTGCAAGTGCTTTAAGATCAATATCATAGCTTTCTGGCAAGCCCAGAAAAGCAAAGTAATTTTGTTGGATATCCATGCTATTTAAAATATAGGTATCTAAACGTTAAAACTTTCACCGCAGCCACATTCACTACGAACATTGGGGTTATTAAATGCAAAGCCTTCGTTAAGGCCCTCTTTAACAAAATCAAGCTCAGTACCATCAAGATAAGCCAAACTTTTTGGGTCAATCACAACATTAACGCCAGCATCCATTTCAAAAACCTGGTCGTCAGTATCCTGCTGATCGACGAACTCAAGCACATAAGCCATACCTGAGCATCCTGATGTTCTCACACCAACACGAATACCAAAACCGCCACCACGTTTCTCTAGGTAGCTAGCCACATGTTTAATTGCCGCCGTTGTCATTGTAATTGCCATAATACCTTCCCACTGGTTATACCCGCGTATAACCAGTTAATTCAACAGACCTTAAACAGACTGTTTTTTCTTATAGTCCTCAACTGCCGCTTTAATAGCATCTTCAGCTAAAACTGAGCAGTGAATTTTCACAGGAGGCAGCGCTAACTGATCTGCAATTTGCGTGTTTTTTAGCTCAGCAGCTTGCTCAAGAGTCATCCCCTTTACCCACTCAGTAACAAGCGAGCTGGAAGCAATTGCCGATCCACAACCATAAGTTTTGAATTTAGCATCTTCAATGATACCTTCATCATTAACCTTGATTTGCAAACGCATCACATCACCACAAGCAGGTGCTCCGACCATACCTGTACCTACATGACTGTCACTGTCATCCATTTTACCCACGTTACGCGGATTCTCGTAATGTTCGAGTACTTCTTCACTATAAGCCATATCAACCTCCAATTAGCGCAACAATTCTTAGTGGTGAACCCACTCAACTTTGCTTAAGTCCACACCATCTTTAAACATATCCCACAAAGGCGACAACTCACGAAGTTTACCTACTGCGGTTTTGAGCTGCCCAATCGCATGATCGATCTCTTCGTCGGTAGTAAAACGACCAAATGAGAATCGAATAGAACTGTGCGCCAACTCATCGCTCAAACCCAGCGCGCGCAATACGTACGAAGGTTCAAGACTCGCCGATGTACAAGCAGACCCTGAAGACACGGCCAAATCTTTCAGCGACATCAACAAAGATTCACCCTCAACAAAGGCAAAACTAATATTTAAGTTAGCAGGAACACGTTGAGAAAAGGACCCATTGATATGAACTTCTTCCATATCCTTCAACCCTTCCCACAAACGGTCTCGCAATGCCAACATATGAGCATTATCAGCAGCTAACTCTTCTTTAGCTAAACGAAATGCTTCACCCATGCCTACAATCTGATGCGTTGGTAATGTCCCTGAACGCATTCCACGCTCATGGCCACCGCCGTGCATAATTGCTTCAAGACGGATACGCGGTTTACGACGCACATAAAGTGCACCAATACCTTTAGGTCCGTAAATTTTGTGCGCACTGAAAGACATAAGATCAACTTTCAGTTTTGTTAGATCAATTTCAACCTTTCCTGCACTCTGAGCAGCATCAACATGAAAAATAATGCCTTTTTCACGCGTGATTTCACCAATAGCCGCGATATCAGTAATCGTGCCAATTTCATTATTAACGTGCATCAAAGAAACTAAAATAGTGTCTTCACGAATAGCATCAGCTACTGTTTCAGGATGAATCAAACCATCAGAATCAGGATCAAGATAGGTCACTTCAAAACCTTCTCTCTCTAACTGACGGCAAGTATCTAGAACCGCTTTATGCTCGATTCGAGAGGTAATAATGTGCTTGCCTTTCTTATGATAGAAATGAGCAACACCTTTAATCGCCAAGTTATCTGATTCAGTAGCACCTGAAGTCCAGACAATTTCACGAGGATCAGCACTCAAAAGGTCAGCAACTTGCTTACGCGCCGTTTCTACCGCGTCTTCTGCTTTCCACCCAAACAGGTGAGAACGGGAAGCAGGGTTACCAAAATTACCGTCCAAGGTGAGGCATGCAACCATTTTTTCTGCCACACGAGGATCAACAGGTGTTGTAGCCGAATAATCAAAATAGATAGGTAACTTCATTCTTTAGCTCCAGCGCATTTTATACAGTGGCTTTATCAGCCAGCAAAGAGTCAGTAGCAGTCAGAAATACCTGACTACTGTGGCGGCGATCTTGCCTATCAGCCACATCTTTTACATCTTTTCTTACCACCAGATCCGCCAATGAAATACCATTTAGGAAAGAGTGAATCTGGTTACTTAAATCACACCATAAGTGATGTGTCAGACACGTTTCACCGTTCTGACAATCGCCTTGACGGTCACAGCCGGTTGCTTCTACAGACTCGTTAACAGCATCAACCACTTGTGCAACACTTATTGCCTGTTTCTCATGATTTAGCTGATAACCTCCGCCCGGACCTCTTACGCTTTTTACCAAGCTATTTCTGCGTAATTTCGCAAAGAGTTGCTCTAAATAAGACAAAGAAATACCCTGTCTTTCAGAGATATCCGCTAAACTGATAGGACCTTGCCCTTCATGCAGCGCTAAATCAAGCATTGCGGTAACAGCATATCGCCCTTTTGTTGTTAGTCGCATAAACAACCGCCCTTCATTCTTAATCTTGGGTAGCAGTATGTTTTAACCTACAAAAATAGTCAAGTATTAGTCCGAGCATTTAAGTAGGTTATTACTAATTCCGGCGCTACAATTTACCACTTTCAAAGACGGATGTCCGTAACGAAAAAACCATATACCGTTTCGACATTAACTAAGGTCATTTTTTTTCTGAATATGAGTCAACATTCCACGTAAAATATTGACCTCAACCTTATCGGGAACCGCTCTTTGAAATAAACGTCTCAATCGCGGCATTAAGTGCCTTGGGCTTTCAGGATCAAGAAAATCAATATCAATCAATACTTTTTCCAAATGATCAAACATCAACTCAAGCTCACGATGCTCTGCAAGCCTAACATCCCAATCAGTACCCCATTTTGGAGCCTGCAATTGCCCTTGCGATCCTTTAAGCTGCACCATGCGTAACTCATAGGCGATAACTTGCACCGCTGCCGCAAGATTCAAGGAGCTAAAACCTTCAACAGAGGGAATATGCACATGAAGATGACACAGCTGCAACTCCTCATTTGTCAGACCGCGATCCTCTCGACCAAAAACAATGGCTATCTTCTGCTCTTCTTGCAATGAAGCAGCCACGCCAGCTAATTCATGAGGATCCATAACTGGCCAAGGGATATTTCTACCTCGAGCACTCGCCCCTACCACTACATGCGCATCAGCAACTGCTTCTTCTAAAGAGTCAACTATCGATGCACTTTCCAAAATATCAGATGCACCTGCAGCACGTGCATCAGCATCTCCTGAAGGAAAAACGCGAGGCACAACGAGAGAAAGATCGGCCAACCCCATATTTTTCATGGCACGTGCCACACCCCCAATATTGCCAGGATGTGTTGTATTTACGAGAACAATACGAATATTTTCTAATTTCATAACCAACTTCACATAAAAATCGACTAATAGTTTAACAGAATGCCACTCAGGTGTTCTGTCCGAGCCCCAGCTTTTGTATAATCATGCTTTGCTATCCAAACTGAGCACCAATACTAATGCAACCCATGCTAAACATTGCCCTTCGAGCGGCACGCATCGCTGGCGAACAGATTGCTCGCTCTGCAGAGCGAATTGACCTGATAAAATCAGAACAATCCAGCATCAGTGATTTCCTTAACGAAACTGCCACCAAAGCAGAGCAAACGATCGCTTACTCTATTCAGAAGGCTTATCCAAGCCACTCGATAGTGGGTGAATTCTCTGGTGTACATAAATCACTAGAAGATAACACTGACGTTACTTGGCACGTCAATCCAATCGATAGCATTTCCAATTTTACCAATGGGTTGCCTGTATTTGCTATCTGCATGTCAGCAGAACTTAAAGGTCGCACAGAGCACGCCATTATTCTCAACCCAATCACTGGCGAAGAGTTTACTGCCAGCCGAGGTAACGGTGCCCATTTAAACGGCAAACGACTTCGTGTTAGCAATAAGCGCACACTAGAGCAAACCATCATTGGTTCTAGCTTCCTTAACAGTGCCGCAGAAAAAGCACAATTTGATACGTTCAAACAGATCATGTGCCAGCTCCAAAGTGCAGACGCCATCCTTCACAACACTGGATCTGCTGCATTAAACATGGCGTATATGGCAGCTGGACGTCTAGATGGTTTCATTCAAACCAAACTAGATCAAGGCACATTAACCAGTGGCGCTCTAATCATTCAAGAAGCCGGCGGTTTGCTAGGCGACTTTAAAGGCGGAAATGACTTCCGCAAGAATGGCAACACAGTATCTGCCAACCCTAAACTATTCAAAGCACTATTAAAGGCTATCCGCCCAGCAATAGAAGCATAAGTGTAGTTTTAGATATAAAAAAACCGGCTCTCGCCGGTTTTTTTATGCTGCTACCTTTTAAACCGCAAAAGGATCACGCAAGACAATCGTTTCGATACGATCTGGACCCGTAGAAATAATATCCACAGGTGTTTCCAGCAACTCTTCTAAACGAGTGATGTAGCTCTTCGCAGCAGCGGGCAACTCAGCTAAAGTCTGAGCACCCACAGTCGAGTCAGTCCAACCTGGTAACTCTTCATAAATCGGCTCAACTGCATCATAGTCTTCACTACCTGTTAGCGTCTCAACCAAATTACCTTCAGAGTCACGGTAACCAACACAAACCTTAATTACTTCAAGCCCATCCAGAACATCTAACTTAGTCAGACAGATGCCAGATACTGAGTTAACCTGAATTGCATGCTTAAGTGCAACAGCATCAAACCAACCGCAGCGACGCTCACGACCTGTAGTAGCACCAAACTCGTGACCTCTTTCACCCAAATACTGGCCAACTTCACAGCCAAGTTCAGTAGGGAATGGCCCACTACCGACTCTTGTAGTATAAGCTTTGGTGATACCTAGAATATAATCCAGATACAAAGGACCAAAACCAGAACCCGTAGAGGCTCCACCGGCAGTCGTATTAGACGAGGTTACGAATGGATAGGTACCATGGTCAATATCTAACAATGACCCCTGCGCACCTTCAAACATGATGCTTTCGTCATTCTTACGCATCTTATGAAGTATTGCTGTAACATCAGCCACCATAGGGCGTAACTGCTCAGCCATCTCAAGCGCTTCTGCCAACATACTATCGACATCAACTTCTTCAGCCTGATAGTAGTTTTTAAGAACAAAGTTATGATACTTCATTACTTCGCGAAGCTTAGTTTCAAAGCGCTCAGCATTCATCAGGTCAGATAGACGCAAACCGCGACGCGCCACCTTATCCTCATAAGCAGGCCCAATACCTCGACCCGTAGTACCGATTTTAGCTTCGCCTCGAGCAGCTTCACGCGCCTGATCCAATGCCACATGGTATGGCAAAATCAGCGGACAAGCAGGACTCAGCCTTAAACGCTCACGTACTGGTACGCCAGCCTCTTCCAGGCCGCGCATCTCTTTCAATAAAGCTTCAGGAGAAAGCACTACGCCATTACCAATCAGGCAGAGAACTTTTTCGCGCAAAATACCTGACGGGATTAAATGCAAAACTGTTTTCTTACCATCAATAACCAATGTATGCCCAGCATTATGGCCACCCTGAAAACGAGCAACTGCTGATACCTGCTCAGTTAGCAAATCGACAATTTTACCCTTGCCTTCATCGCCCCACTGAGTGCCTAAAACAACTACGTTCTTACCCATTGTTGTCTCTAGTTTATTTACGTTAATCGTATGTGATTACAGAGCCGCTAAGACCCACTCTTCACCCTGCTTAACCAATTTCTGGCTAAAAACCGCTGCATCAGTAGCCGTATCACCAGGCAACTGTTGCATTACTCTAATTCCTTGAGATCGCAAATCAGCAATTTTTTGCATCAAATGAGTGTCGCCACCCTCTGGTGCTAAAACGCTTCTTACAATATTTTTATCCACACCAGCAGCAAGGTCTGCCAATGTTTTCAGATCAGCACTAAAGCCCGTAGCCGGACGTGCTCGACCAAAATCTTTACCGATCGCATCATAGCGACCACCTTTCGCTACCGCCTGACCAAAAACCGGTGTTAATGCAGAAAAAACCACACCGGTATGGTAATTGTATCCACGCAACTCACCCAGATCAAAATATAGATCTACTGTAGGGTAACGCTGCTGAATAATACCGGAAAGACGCTCTAAATAGGCCACAGCGTCTAAAATCGAAGCATTAGTGCCTGCAAATACATTTTTGGCTTTTACTAACACTTCCAAGCCGCCATTCAACTTAGGCAGCTCTGCCAACATAGCTATATAGTTTGCATCGATATCCAGCGACTCTAAAAATTCTGACAGCTCCGGCAACGCCTTACGCTGTAGTAACTCCATATACTGCGCAATAATAGAGGCATCTAAATCGGCTTCAACAACCAACCCCTGAAAAATACCTACATGCCCAAGATCCAGGCTTAATTCGTCCTGTAAGCCAGAGGCGTATAGCGTCTCAAGCATTAAGGAAATTACTTCTATATCACTTTCAATTCCCGCATGACCGTATAACTCAGCCCCTACCTGCAAAGGATTGCGCGACGCTAACATATTAGCTGAATGAGTATGTAACACAGAGCCACAATAACAAAGTCGGTTAGCACCCTCTACATGCATCCGATGCGCATCAATTCTGGCAACCTGAGGCGTAATATCCGCGCGAATACCCAATGTCTGACCCGTTAATTGATCAACCAACTTAAAGGTATTTAGCTCAAGATCTTTACCGACACCCGTCAAAAGCGAGTCAAAATGCTCCATCAAAGGTGGCATTACTAAGTCATAGCCCCAGCTATCATAAAGATCGAGCATCTTACGGCGTAATGCTTCAACCTGACGCGCATTTGGCGGCAGCATTTCTTTAACGCCATCAGGAAGCAACCAGCGATCAGCCAATGCCATGTATAACTCCAAAACCTGTTATCAATGAATCAGATAAAGACCCAGTACACCCGCAAGCATACTAAGCAAACCAATAATTCGCAGCGTGCGGTCATCTATATTAGCCAGCTGTTCTACCATTCTCCGCCAACGATGTGGATAAAGAAAAGGCAAAACACCTTCCAGAATCATCACCAGACAAAAAGCTATTGCTATTTCATACCAAAACTCTGATGACATTCATTACCAGCCGCACTTTACATAAAAAAACCGGGACTAGGCCCGGTTTTGACGATTTTAACATGGAATCACTAACAAAGTGCAGCCGATTCCTACTTTCTATTACGACTTTGTACTATTTTTTAGCACCAGTTGAATTAGACAAGTATCTGAAGAACTCACTATCAGGCTTAAGCAACATTATATCGCCGTTACCTGAGAAGGCTCCTTCATAAGCTTTCAAGCTACGCGTAAAAGAGTAGAACTCAGCATCTTTACTATATGCGTTCGCATAAATAGAAGCTGCCGACGCATCACCTTCACCTCGTAAACCTTCTGACTCACGGTAAGCTTCAGCAACCAACACTGTTTTTTGGCGATCCGCATCAGCCCGAATACCTTCAGCTAGTTCGAAACCACGCGAACGTAGTTCTCGCGCTTCACGCTCACGCTCGGTACGCATACGTTCATAAACCGAGTTAGATACCTCAGGAGGCAACTCAACTCGCTTCACTCGCACATCAATAATGCTGATACCAAGCTCTTTAGAAGCAACTTCATTCAAGCTACGGATGACTTCTGTCATAACTTCATCACGCTCACCAGAAACCACTTCATTCAGAGTACGTGCACCAAACTGGTTACGCAGCTCATTCTCAACACGAGCAGAAAGTAAGTCAGCAGCCCTGAACTCATCACCAGACGTTGCCGTATAGTAAGTTTCAACACTATTAATTTTCCACTTCAGAAAGGCATCTACAATCAGACGCTTTTTCTCGATAGTTAAGAATGCTTGAGGACGGCTATCCAACGTCAAAACACGCCCATCGAACTTACGAATCGTGTTAACAAACGGGATTTTAAAGCCCAGACCCGGCTTAATATCCGGCTCAACAATTTCACCAAACTGCAACTTAACTGCACGCTCTGTTTCTTTAACAATATAAACAGACTTTGATGCAATCAGTATAACTATACCCGCTAGGATGATTGAAAATAGCGCTTTACCACTCATTGTCTACCCTCCCTACGAGTTGTTCCTTGGCTTTGTCTAATCTGATCTACAACCTGATTAGTCACATTTCTTAAAGACTGATCATCTAAACGCATATTACTTGATGACGTAGCTGGCTGACGAGTACCACTGTTCTGGATAAGCTTATCCACAGGCAGATACATCATATTGTTACCGCCTTCTACATCGATCAACACTTTAGCGTTTTTAGCCAACACTTCCTGCATCGTATCAAGATAGAGACGCTCACGCGTAACCTCAGGTGCTTTTTCATACTCTGTCAAAAGAGCTGTAAAACGCTTCGACTCACCCTCTGCCTTAGAAACTACCTGTTCACGATAAGCACTCGCCTCTTCCAACATACGCTGTGCTTTACCACGCGCTTCAGGAACAACACCATTGGCATAAGATTGCGCTTCGTTTTTCACTCGCTGCTCATCTTCACGCGCTTTGATTACATCATCAAACGCATCTTGGACTTGGCTAGGTGCCTGAGCATTTTTAATGTTTACCTGAGTAATAGAAATACCCGTGTTGTAGTCAGTCATATAACGCTGCAAACGCTCTTTAACTTGAATAGCCAGTGTTTCACGACCTTCAGTTAAAATTGAATGCATTTCAGATGACCCAACAACATGACGCAAAGCAGACTCAGCAGCATTAGATAGACTGCCATCCGGATCCCGCACATTCAGCTCATAAGCCTTAGGGTCAGCGACTACGTATTGAGCCGCCATAGCAACATCTACGATGTTTTCATCTTCCGTCAACATTAACGCCTGATGCTCGTGACTACGAACTCGTGTGGTGTTCACGATACTTACGTTATCAATAAGCGGGGGATTCCACTGCAAACCAGGAGTAACTGTTTCGCTATACTTCCCTAGAGTAAGCACTACGCCACGCTCCTGCTGATCGACGGTGTAAAAACCCATACCGCCCCACGCAAGAACCGCAACTGCAAGTATAACCCAGATAAAAGCACTGCTACCGCCTGCTGGAGAACTATCACCACCTCCACCACCGCGTTTTTTGCCAGACCCACCAAAAAGATCATTCAGTCGGTCTTGCAGTTTACGTAGCGCCTCATCTAAATCTGGTGGGCCTTGATCATTACCACGGTTGCCCTTGTCGTCGCGTTTATCACCGCCACCCCAAGGATCCTGGCCATTACCATTGCCGCCAGGCTCGTTCCAAGCCATATAGTTCTCCGTTAAAAATCTAAAATTTAATAAAATCAGTGAAGAAGATGCTAATAGACCTCTTCTACACGATATTGTTCAGTTGCCATGCCCAAGCGACTTAACATTTGTAATAAGTCTTTGCGCTGCAAACGAATCTCCAGCTGCATATCCCCGTGCTCGTCGATAACTTCATTCAAGACAGCACCCTGAGCATAAAGATGAGCACGTAACTGCCCGTCTTTTGGCTTTAAGCTGATTGTATCGTGAAATACATCATCAGACAGCCGCTCATTGATTGCATTTAATAATAAATCAATACCATTACCCGAGACGGCTGACAACCAAACACGCACCGGCTCACCATCACTGTTTCGATCAATTCTTGCTTTTTGACCAGGCATCAAATCAATTTTATTGTAGACTTGAAGCAATGGCACATCATCAGCACCGATCTCTTTTAGTACACGTTCAACTTCATCAATATGACCTTGCCGCTCATCGTCACACGCATCAATTAGATGCAATAACAGAGTCGCATCTGTTGTTTCTTGCAGCGTGGCACGAAAAGACTCAACTAACTTATGCGGCAAGTGACGAATAAACCCTACCGTATCAGCAAGTATTGCCGGACCAACATCATCCAACTCTATTTTGCGCAACGTTGGATCAAGCGTAGCAAATAGCTGATCAGCCACATATACGTCTGCGTCAGTCATTTTATTAAATAATGATGATTTACCCGCATTGGTGTAACCCACTAACGAAATAGTTGGCACTTCAGCGCGCTGTCTTGAGCGGCGGCCCTGCTCTCGCTGCTTCTGAACTTTTTCCAGACGCGCAAGAATAGTTTGAATACGAGCTCTCAACAATCGTCTATCTGTCTCAAGCTGACTTTCACCCGGACCACGTAAACCGATACCACCTTTTTGTCGCTCAAGGTGAGTCCAGCCTCGTACCAATCGAGTAGACATGTGCTCCAATTGAGCAAGCTCTACTTGCAACTTACCCTCATGGGTTCTGGCACGTTGTGCAAAAATATCTAATATAAGCCCTGTA
>JAWUYS010000127.1:0-9686 GCA_034110685.1 Neptunomonas sp. | reverse complement strand
TATAAAGCTCGGTAATGTCTGAACTCGTTAGTGCTCGATTGTATAAACGTACTTCATCAAGAAGGCCGTCATAATCACTGCTGACGCCATCAGTAGCTCCCATTCGTAGAGCTACGGTATTATCAACACTACCGATTAGTGCATTTGTTGCTGAATCAGCTAGGGTATTATCGATATAAAGTGAAAAGTCACTACCGCTGCGCGTTCCGACTACATGATGCCAGTTACCATCGAATAAACCACCTGCAGTTAGGAGTTGAGATTGCCCACCTGATACCGTGAAAAAGTTCACGTCACCAGCACCGGAGCTATAAAATATATAGCCATCGGCGCCGATAGAGTCACCTACAAGCCTCGCTGTTGCTCCTAATGATGTTGAGTTAAACCAGAAACCAACAGAAAAGTCGCCACTTCCAAAGTCTGTAGCGACGGCATCGGGTGCTTCTACATAATCGAAGTCACCGCTAAAATTTAGCGCCCCAGAACCTACAATGCCTGTTGAGTAAACTGGAGATCCAATTAAGGAGCCGTTATTGGCTGAGGCGCTACTATCAAAGGCAGTGGAACCACTGCCCTCGTCAAAGGTGTAATGTGCGACAAGGCTGCTAGTGATATCTAGCGTTACTTGCCAGTCAGTTTGTGTATACGAGGGTATAACTATATTGGTTTCGATATTCCCCGTTGTATATTCAAGCTCCCAATCTCCGCCAAGTTCTGCATGGCCTGTTATATCATCAGATGCGGCAATGTCTGCTAGTGTAAGTTCGGATAGTTGGTCTATTAATGTTTGGCCATTGTCAGAAGATACTAAGTTGCAGCCGTAAATCAAAATGTCTGCTTGAGTATTAAGTGACTCTCCCCACTGTCGAAGTTGGTTTTGATATTCAGGTAGGCTGTTATTACTAAGTTGGGCGCTACCTAGATCAATCGTTCCATCACCACTGTGAGAGAGAATATGAATAGCATCTAGGTTTGTGTAGTTGGCAAGCACTTCTGTAATTTGCTCAACGCCATTGATATGAGAGTCAAGCACCAGCACGCTGATGTTGCGGGTAGCGTCAGTTTGTAGCTCTAGGTCTTTTAGTAAGCGCTCGTAATCAGGTACGTTTGAATTGATGAAAACAAGTTCGTTGCGAGTATTTTCTTCTTTGCTTGGTGTTATCGGTAAGGGTTCTTCGGCCTCGACCACTCGGCGGTTAGTGCTTTCACTTTCTAGTTGAAGTGGTTCTGCATTGATACGTGCGACTTCTGCTTCTGCATCCCGCAAAATGTTGGAAATAGCATCATCAACTTCTGCAATACTGGTCGTTGTTAAAACATCAAGACCAGGCAAGTCTGCTGAAAGCAAAATTCGGGGCTCGAGTCCTTCGATAACGGGTGCTTTATATCCTTGCTTGCGTTTGAAAGCAGACTTCTTCATATGAAATAGAGGTATCTCAATTAGTAGCAGAAACAAATAAATATTTTCTGTGCGCTATTAAAAAGTAGACCAGTTTGGCTGATTCAGCAAATATGGAATGATGAGATTTCTAGAGGCTCGCCTGTTGATTGCATGGTGTTAATTCAATGCGCTGACTAGTACTTATAAGTTGTTTTATGTCTTCTAGGGAGAGTTGTGATTCTTGATTTTCTATGGATAACCAGTATTGCTCTCTCTGTTTGAATCTTGCTTCAGTTATGACATTAAAACCTTTTTTCTTGAGTTGGGTAGAGCGTTGCTCTGCGCTTTCAGGGCCAGCGTATAAACCAAGAGATATTTGTTGAGGTGTGCCATGCTTGCTGGGAAGTAAAAAGTGGTCTTTGTCACCTGTTGTACGTAAGCGTTTTAAGTAAGCTCTTGCTTGTGATTTAGAATCAAACAGAGGCGACAATACTTTAAATCCAACCTGCTCATTGGTCGTTTTATGTTCAACTGTGGTTATTAGGTTGTGTGTATTTAATGTACTTGCTGCGCTAAGAGCTGCCGCTTCGTTTACGTAGGGTCCTAACCAACCACACTGATCTACTTTCGCTGAATTGCTAACGATTGTGCTTTCTGCAAAAAGCATCGTGGATGGAAGTTTCTTTGTGCTTGGTGGGGATTGCTCATTACTAGCTGAAGAGGTGTCTAGAACGGTTAGCTGTTCTAGTTCTGGATCTGTTTTTTGCTTTGCTATCTCTGAAGTAACGGTTGTGGTTTCCTGAGGTAAAAAGTTTATACGACAGCGTAACCCCGCTGGGATTTTGTAATCGGGATTTTCTAATATTAATCGAACACCGAAGGTACCACTGGCAACGTCAGCAACACGGTCTATTCGGCTAACCTTTGCTTGCCACTTACCGTTGACTGAGTCAGAAGATACGTCAGCAATCATGCCATGCTGGATTTTGCCTAGTTGTTCCACTGGTATAATGACCTCTACATGGAGAGGAGATAGCTGGGCTACACGAACGATAGGCTGATCATCTACATATTCGCCCATTGTTTTAAAGCGTTCCATGATAACGCCAGATATGGGGCTCTTAATGGAGTGGCGTGCTAAGACTTCTTTTGCACGTGTTAGCTCTAAGCGTGCTAGTTTTTGATTATCCATTGCTTGGCGTAGCTGAATCTGTGTGAGCTTTGTTTCGGTTTGAGTTTGATCCATGTCTTTGTTTGAAATGACATTTTTTGAAAATAGATCTTCAATACGCTGATATTGACGTTTACCGTAAGCTGCATTAGTGCGGCGAAGATCGATTTCAGCCGTGAGCGCTGCTTTGGTGCGGGCTAATTCTAACGCTGCGGTATTGATTCCTGATTCTAATTTGGCAACAATATCTCCGGCTTCAACAAAATCACTTCTGTCTACAAACACAGTGCTTAGTACACCAGGAACACTGCTGCCTAAATCGGCTACGATACTTGGGTTTATCACACAATCTAAAGGTTCTAATGTTTGGGGCGTACGAGTTTCATTCCCTAAAGTAATGCTGGAAAGTAATATAAAGAAAGTAAGCGTGAATATCTGATAACTATATCGGTGTAGCGTTTTAGTCATGCGTTGCCTTCGGTTGAGCATTAAACTGATTATTTATCAGTATGTTCTTAAGTATCGTCTGGTTTGCGGATTAATCCAGCTTATCTGTTAGTTCATTAGTATTGGCGCTTATATTGATAGGTGGCTTAACAAAAGTTGTTGAGTGCTGCGCGTCCATTGCTTCCATAAAGGTTCTGAACCGTGGTTTAAGCGAATGTAAACGCGACCTCCAATACCTGCTGTTTGTGTTCCTTCAGGTAGAGTGAGGTCTAGCTGGAATATTTTTTGCGTTGCTGTTAATCCGCTTTGGTCATTGGTATCGACAGTAATATAACCGCCTCCCAGTGCCCCTAATGCTGCGCTAGGTAATTGCTTACTGCCGGCCGGCACTTCACGCAAAAGTGTTGCTTGTATCGGCGTACCTATTTGATCTGCTAGCATTATTTCTATCGAAACGGGTTTGTCACGTAACAAACCTGCGCTTTTTTGCGTGATAGCCGCACGTACCGTTGGTTTTTTATCTTGTATGACATAACCCAGTATTTCACCGTGGCGTATAAATTTTCCGCGTAGCTCGTGTGGGTTATGAAGTATAAAGCGACCATCAAGTGGGCTGCGCACTTGAAGTTTATTAATGCGGCTAGAGATTTCTTGTAGTTCTGCTGCCACTGCATTGATGTCATCAGTAACCATCGCTCCACGGACCCGGCTACGCTGTTGTGCCGTAAACTGTTGTGTCTGTAGCTCTGATAGGCGTGCTTCTAGTGTTTTCTGCTGGGTTAGTAAGGTTTCGTCTTCTAATAATAAAAGTAATTCACCTGATGTGACTTGGCTATCTGATGAAACTAAAACTTCTTTTACAAAGCTGTCAGACGTGCTGTGAATGTTGCCTTTCTCATTGAAAGTTATAATCCCTTGTGCCTGTGTTATCAAAGGCACAGGCACTATTAATAAACCACCACACGATATTAGAATTGCCCCTAAAGCAATAAAGCCACGAGTACGACGAGCCTCTAATCGCTGGCTGGTTGCTAAAAATAGTAAGGTTAATATTAGCGGTTTGACTAGCTGCATGAAGATAGCCCAGCATGCCAGAATAACTCCAACGATAAGAAATTCTGTCGATAGGTATAAAGCGATACTGACTAGAACGGTCAAACGATAGAGAGGTGATGCGAGCCCATAGAAAGCAAACCATGCATACTCGCCATCGGCGGTTACAGGTGATCGGGTGTCAGATAGCCCTAGAATATGTTTTTGCATGAGGTATAGGTAAAATCGGGCAGAGCGTGAAGCAAGATTAGGGATTTCAATTTGATCTTCTAGTACGTAGTAACCATCAAATTTTAGTAAAGGGTTACCATTGAAGAGTAGGGTAGAGACGCTGCCAATGAGAGCAATATTCAGTGCCGCATCATGAATTGTGCCGGGTTCTGTTAGTAGCCAAATAAATAGCCCGAATGCTGCCAGTAGCATTTCTACAAAGATACCCGCAGCCCCAACCATTACTCGTCTTTTTTTGTCACGAAAAGCTGAAGCAGCGGATGCATTTACATAAGGAACAGGCATGAAAACGAGTAAGGTAATACCTGTTTCGTGTACTTCTCCTCCCCAAGCTTTAACGGCCATTCCATGCCCTAACTCATGAAGTATTTTGATCGCAGGGAATAAAATCCAAAATGACACAACCTCTGCAGTACTTAACGATTTTGCACCGATCGCTGTTGTTATTAGTTGGAAGTTAGCTATCGCCAAAAGGCTGGCAAATAGCATGATCCCAGTCCATACGTATAAACCGGCATGGGAAAAGACCATGCGGGACAGCGGTGCTAAATGATTAAGAAGCCGGTCGGGATCAAAGAGAGGGATACGCAATGACAATGGATTGCTGAGGGCTTTTTTTCGTGAATGCTGGGTTTGAGTGTAACGGTTAATGATTTCTTGGGCGCTATGCGGAAGTCCATCGCGTAGTACTTCTGCATTGTGTAATTGCGCTAAGATTTGCATTATGTCTTCGGGTTTTAGCGCTTGGTCTTGATGTTGAGAGGTGTTGGCTAAGTGCAATATTTCTTGGATGCTGAAGTCGCCATTTAAACGTCCTATCACCTTAAAGGCAGATGCGTTAAAACGGTTAAAGTTACCCGAAGATTCATCATGCAAAATATACCAGCGTTCTCCTCGGTAGTATTGAACACGTATACGTACATCTTTACGCAAGCGTGGTTTTAGCTCAGCTATATGCTCCCAGAGTGATGGTGCTGGCTGGTCGAGTATCGGGTTAGCAACAGTCATCTGTTAAAAACCCAGAGACCAGGCCCACAGGCGCAGTCTATCCTTAAGTGATTGAGTCCATACGCTTAATATACTGGCGTGGCCTGTAATGATTTTTGCAACGCCTTGCATTCCTGGGCGCATACCGGGGGGGATATCTGAAATCTCTGCTTCAACGTGAAAATTGTTACTGCCGTGGGTGACTGAGGCTATCGGTAAAATACGTGAAATTTTTAACTGGATAAGTTGCTCTGGTAACCCTGTTAATCGTAGTTTTCCTAATTGCTTTGAAGAGAGTGAGGCAATGTCGTGTTCATCAACTTGCAGAGCTACTTGATAGCTATCGGTTGGCACTATTTCAAATAAAAGTTGGCCTCGTTCGATGGGTGCTCCCAAAGCTCGGTTCCAATCTCCGCTGACAAGCAGCCCATCAAAGGGAGCGAGTAACTGCGTATGTTGTAACTGTTTCTTAACTTGATTCAGTTGAGCATCGGTTTGTGCAATGCGAGCACTTAGCACGCTGCCCTGAGCTCTGTTTCGAGTTGCAAGAGCTTCTTGGTATTCTTTTGCGTGTTTTGCGCGTTCAGTAAGCCATTTTTCTTGCTCAAGTAGTAAGTCCCGGTTGTCCAATGTGGCGATAATTTGCCCTTGTGCAACACTGTCGCCCGCTCTAGCATTGGCTGTGGCAATATAACTGCTAAAAGGCGCAACAATGGATTGTTGGGTGGCTCCTTCAATCGTCGCTTTGGCCGAAACGATTTGTTCTGTTTGGATGAGCGTTAGTAACATGGCTACCATAATGCTCGCTATTACCATTGCTTTGAAACGAAGATTGCCAATGCTGTTTAGCTTTTTAATACTTGTATCTTTGCTCTTCCAAGGACGTTGAGAGTGGTGTTGTCTGAGATTGATTATGGGAGCTATATGCTCGTTAATAGCGGTTATCTGATTAAAAAAAGCATTGTCGAAACTGTTATTTTTTTCATTGAATAGAGTTAAAACGCCTATTTGTGTGTCACCACATAGTAACGGGGCAGAAAAAACGGAGCCATTGCTATCATTGAGTAATTGTTGCGTATGAATGTGCGGTGATCCAATTCCATTATTGGTCTTGTTGGCTATAAATATGGGTTTGCCATATTCCATGCACTCTTCCATTGCGAATTCTATTTGGTTGATTCGATTGATGCGTCGGTCAAATTGTAGTTGATGAGACATGCTAATAATTTGAACTTGTAGGCCTTTTTTCAGGCCTAGAATGACTCTCGAACAATCAAAGTGGTCAGCCAATAAATTACAGAAGTTATACCCTGAAACGGCAAGTGGTTCGCTGCGTGAAAACAGTTCCACAGAACTTAAGGCTAGCGTCGAGGTGCGGTGGCGATCATTGTAGGCTCGTTCTAGTGCTTTTTCTGCCCAGGTGGTGCCCCATTGTAGTAACTGCAAAACAGCTTGGCGCTGCTGATCTGATCTGATTTCTAATGCAAGCACCACGGCGCCAATGACTCTGTCTTTTTGTAGCAGGGGGTAGGCAACATAATCGAATACTTTAGCGTCGTCGCTTACCTCTTTTTGAGCAATGCCTGCACCACCTTTAATAGCTTTTAAAGCAATGGCTTGTTGAGTCGATGAAGCTTGGCTAGTAACCGGCCATATAGCTAATGGTGTCGGATGGTTAGCATCATTTTTTGCTGTTAAATACACAGCACCGCTATTTACATCAGAGATCATTCTACACTGCCAGTCTAGCCAGTGATCAACTTCATGAGGAGTTTGAGGCGGTGTAGGCACGCCATTGTTGTTTGAATCAGGCATCGCTTAACCAGTAAAAAGCAACAGCTGATGCATTGCCCTTATAGGATAATATGTGAGTGAATTGTATAGATGAATGTGATTGTGTTATCACTTTTTTCTCACTGGGGTTGCTGCCTGAAAGATGCTCTTCCCAGCGTGTTTACAGGCTTTTATGACTGTTGCTATCCATATTTATAGGAAAAGTATAGACCAACAATTACACATGTGAGGTGTTTATTAGTAAGTAATCAATAATGAAAATATTTATTGAACGAATACATTTTTACCGCTAAATAAGATGAACGAAAGCTTAATGGTGTGAGTGGTTTTGATGGTTTTTGTTTGAAAAGAAAAGAAAATGTGAGGTTTTTAGAGCTCTGTAATGAGTAATCTTTACGCGATCATGTAAAAGGGAGGGCTTTACCAGTGGCCTAAGCCACCGGTAAATAATGGCTAAAATGTCAGTATATTTTCTGAATATTGGAATTTTCTAGTGGCATGCTCAACCCATTGGTCTGGAATGCCAAGGATTTTTAACGAACCATGCCAGCTAGACTGAGCAATAAATTCTGCGACAGCAGAGCCTGCACCACCTTGTATTGCATGATCTTCAATACTGATAAAGCTCTGATGTGTTTTCATCAAAATACTGAGTAGTTCCGTATCTAAAGGTTTCACGAAGCGCATATCTACCAGTGTGTGTTGGCCTTTCTCCGCGATCTCTTTGGCCTCAGGAAGTAGTGGACCAAAATTAAGCACTGCTGTGCCAGATGTTCCCGATAGTAATAGTCTTGCTTTACCTATTGGTAGGGTTTCATCGTTACAGATAGGCTCTGGGCATGATCCACTACCACGGGGGTATCTCACCGCTGCTGGGCCGTTATATGCATAGCCAGTGTTAAGCATTAGCCATTGTTCTTGCTCATCAGCTGGGGTCATTATGACGAGGCCCGGAATACAGCGCATTGCGGCAATATCAAAGCTACCTGAGTGGGTTGCTCCGTCTTCGCCTACTAACCCGGCACGATCCACGGCTAATAGAACGTCCAAGGACTGAATAGCTATATCGTGTACTAGTTGGTCATAAGCACGCTGTAGAAAAGTAGAATAGATAGCGACTACCGGTTTTATTCCGGCACAGGCGAGGCCTGCTGCAAAAGTTAGAGCATGCTGTTCTGCAATGGCAACGTCAAAATAACGTTCAGGGAACGTCTGTGAAAAAGCAATCAGATCAGAGCCTTCCCGCATGGCAGGAGTGATACCCACTAACTTTTTATCTTGACGCGCTTTATGCAGCAACCAGCGGCCAAAGTGGTTTGCAAAAGTGGCTTGTTTTGGTTTTTGGGGTGCTGTTATAGGTTCAAGTTTAGTGATTGCATGGTAACCAACAGGGTCTGCTTCTGCTGGTAAAAAGCCTTTACCTTTGAGTGTGGTGAGATGTAAAAACTGCGGCCCAGGTTTGTTTAGGGCGTCTTTCAATGCGGGTAGTAAGGCATTAAAATCATGGCCATCAATGGGCCCTTGATACTCAAAAGCAAGCGCCTCAAACAATGCGGCTGTTGTTTTGCTGCGGCTTCCTTTGGTGAGCTTAAGGTTTTTAGCTAGATAGGTTGCTAGCCCGCCCTCATTACGAGATATCGACATGTCATTGTCGTTGAGAATAACTAATATATTGGCGTTTGTGTGCGCTGCATGATTGAGCGCTTCAAAAGCCATGCCGGCTGTTAGGGCTCCATCGCCAATAACAGCGACAGTTTTGCTCTGTATACCATTCAATTGATCGGCGACTGCCATGCCTAGAGCTGCACTAATAGATGTGCTTGAATGCCCAGTGCCAAAATCATCGTATGGGCTTTCCTCACGCCGAGGAAAAGGCGCTAAGCCATCTTTGTGGCGAATGGTTAGCATCTGCTCACGGCGACCTGTAAGGATCTTGTGTGGATAACATTGGTGGCCGACATCCCAAACCATGTGATCGTTGGGGGTATCAAGTAGATAATGTAGAGCAATCGTTAGTTCAACGACCCCTAAACCTGCACCAAAATGTCCACCTGTTTGCCCTACGCTATACAGTAAAAAAGCGCGTAATTGTTCGGCAACTTCTGATAGCTGTGAGGCAGATAAGCGACGAAGATCCGCTGGTAAGTTAATGCTATCCAGTAATGGAGTAACAGGGCGTGCGGTTGGAATATTAGTAAACATCAGTAAGACCGGTTAACAATGTAGTCAGCCAATTCCCTTAGCAGTTGTCCTTGATTGCCAAAGGGTTGGATAGCCTCTAGCGCGTCTTTGTGCAGACTATCTAGTTTTGCTTTAGCGCCTTCCATGCCAAGAAGCGCAGGGTAGGTCGGTTTATTCTGTTCAATGTCTGACCCTTGAGGCTTACCGAGTGTTTGTGTATCACCTTCGATATCGAGGATGTCATCTTTCACCTGAAATGCTAGGCCAATAGCTTCTCCATAAGCAAGCAAAGCTGCTTTTGCTGTTACGTCTTGACACTCTGCAGACAGGTACCCTAGCTCAATCGCGGCATTAATCAGTGCACCTGTTTTATGGGCGTGCATCTGTTTTAGCTGCTCAAGGGTCAGTGATTTATCGACGTGGCTCAAGTCAAATGCTTGG